>DASXQM010000018.1:0-16348 GCA_036507195.1 Pyrinomonadaceae bacterium
ATCGTCGCCGATGGTAATACGATCGCCGACGCGAATAGGTCGCTCGAAAAGCAGAATAAAACCAGAAGCAATGTCAGCCGCGATGTATTGGAGTCCGAAACCAATGCCCACTGATAGCGCCGTAAAGACGACGGCCAGCGAAGTCAGGTCCAGCTCAAACGCCCCCTTCAGCACCGCCACTATTGCGATTACCACAAGCAGGTATCTGATGAGCCGCGCAATGGTGTAGCGCAGGCCCGCATCGATATAGGTGCGTTTGGCAATGCGGCGGTCGAGAAGCGAACTCAACTTCCCCGACAGGAACAACGCCAGCACCAGCAGCCCCATGCCTATCACCAGCCTGGCGGCTGACATCTTCATATTGGGAGAGTCTACGAACCGAAAGGTGAGATATGACCAGATGCGCCTGAATATGCCGAAGCCATCCTGCCAAAGGATCGTCGCGGCGAAAAACCTGGCGGTAAGTGGAAACAACGGATTCAATTCAGCCGAACTCCAAGATTCTGTGGCTGCGCGCGCCCACAAACAAGACGTTGGCTCCGAAGGTGTTTGCTATCTGAACCTTCACGGCTGTTGGTGGATTCCGCAGTTCGGATAATTCGAATAATTCCGACTATGAGTGATGCTTTTGACTGCAAAGTTGCCCTCATTCTTTTTCCACCACTTCTTCCAGCGTTCCTTTGAATCTTCAGGCGGGTCAAAAGTCATTAATAACTACGTCGCCGACGGTCTGGCGCACAACCGCATCAAGCGCTTTGTGCAAGACTCGCACGGGTTCCTTTGGTTCTGCACGGCTGATGGGTTGAGCGGTTTGATCGTTATCGAATCGGGCGTAAGTGGAATTACTGCTTAGGCTCGCGTACCCATTTCTCGCCGTAAAAGCTGACGTTGGCGGGGTTGGCTTCATACTGGTCGCCGAGCAGGGTCAGCACGGTCGCGCCGTTGAGTGCCGTCTGATAAGAAACAAAGTGATAGCGCGAGAGCTTGCCGCCGCCCTCGCGAAAACCAATAGTTCCCGACCCTAATTCAACAGTTCCGACGCTGTTGCCCCGAACAATCTGGCGATTTGCAAGGCCAGCGAACTGTGATTTGTAACTTCCGTCGGCGGCGATGTTGTAGCTGGCGGCATGGGCCACGGTGGAGCTACCGGCGTAGGCGCCACTAGAGGTAACGTAGTTCAAGCTGCTGTCGCCGCTGCTGCGCCACTCGCCGACCAGGTCGGCAATGGTGATGGAGACCTTCGGGGGTTGCGCCTTTAGCGGAAGCTGCCGCACGCCTTCCACAAATAACGAGATGACAGGTTCCAGGCTGTTGAACGACTGGCGATTCGGCGTGACTACCAGCACTGGAAGCACGCTCCCGCCCGCCTCCAGCGCGTATAAGTGCACGTAATGGCTGTTGTCGTCAGTGCTAGTGCTGCCGTAACGACCCTGGTAACCGGCCAGACTTTTGTGCTCGTAAATGGGCGCGGGCGGCTGCATTGAGCGGACTACCTTTGCCCAGGCGGCGCGGAAATCGCTATCGGGATTTCCGCTGGAACGCAATGGCCGGAAGACTGCCAGCGCCACAACTTGCCCATTTTGGCTGGTGGAAAGGGTCGCGTGATCTCCGGAGGCTTCAACGCCGTAGTCCCATCCATCAGGAACTACAAAGGAGACTTCGCCAAGAGATTGCACCTGAGCAGCCGCACCACCGGCGAAAAGAAAAACACAAAACAGGACAGCAAAACGTGACATCGGGGCCCTCCGCAAGTGCAGATTATACAGTCTACTGGTGATACAGGCGTAGGACAGACATTCCTGCCTGTCCTTCCTCCAAACAAACAGGACAGCCAGGAATGTCTGTCCTACCCGCGCGCGTCGCCAAGCGGCTAAGGCGCCGGATTGCAGATCCGGTATTCGTGAGTTCGAGTCTCACCGCGCGCTCCAAATTAAAAGCAGCCGCGGATGCACACGGATAAACGCGGATCAGAAAGAAGCAGAAACCAGGCAACAACAAGAAAGCGATCAAGAGCGAGCTTACTACCAGCTCCCTCATCTGTTCTTATCCGCGACCATCCGCGTTCATCCGCGGCCAATATTCACCTAACCGCTATGAACGAGCAGCCTGCTGGTTCAAGCCAACACCCAGCTGGGCAGCCCGGCTGGGGGTGCTTGCTTACCGCGTTCTTCGCCCGAACCCGCGTCCGCCGCCAAAGCCATTGTTAATCGGCGCGACTTGCGGCACACCGAATACATTTCGCACGATGGCCAATTGAGAAAAAAGACGCGGCTCCGCTAGCTGAAACTTGTTTGCCGAGCTCTCGGCTCGGGCGAAGTCTGCCTTTGCCAGCGTCGCCAGTTCCTGTCCGTAACGCGACACCATCTCGCCGAGTCCACTACCGCCACTAAGGAGTAGCTCGCCATCCTTGAAGATATTCACTTCGAATCCGCTGAGTAAGGCTGCCGCTGAGAGTAGTTCATTCAGTTGAGCAATCCCTGGGTCGAGCACCTCAAAACTTCGCGCCGGATCCAGCGACGCGAAAGCGTCAGCGACCCTCAACTGCTGATCAAATTGCTGGTAGCTGGTCGCGCGACGATTTGTTAAGCGCTGGGCTTCGCCGAGAAACTTGAGGGCGAGCTTCGAGTCACCTGGCGCTGTTAAGGCGGGCGTCTGTTCTCCGCTGGCCCATTGCGCCTGGGCGGCCAGCTGCAGTAGCAGCTCAATTCGTTCGTCATCAGAACGCAGATTTCCAAGTGTCTGCCGCAGCTCATCCATATTCTCTGCTTCGACTTTTTTCACGATCAACTGAAAGTCTAACTTCTGCAAGACTCGGTCTCGGCTCGTCGCGTCGAGATGATCGTTGGCAATCTGGCGAGCACGGTCCACGTCTCCTTCATCAAGCGCCTTTTGCGCAGCCTGCTGATAAAACCTTGACTGTAGCTGTGGCGGAGCAGCCGGTGCGGCGGCCAGCAGGCTGTCGGCAGTTCCCTGCCGCATGAGACTATTCATCTGATTGAAGGCCAGCCGCGGGTTGTTCCCCATACTGATCTCGGTCATCTTGTTGCGCACCGCGGTCCCCCGAGAGGGGAGATACTGATCAATTTGTGGTAACAGCCCTTGCAATCCTGCCAACAATCGTCGCGCGTTCTGCTGCTCAATCTGCCCGTCAGTAAGCTGGCTTTGACCGGCAGTCTGCGCCCCGCCAAAGTTGCCTCTGCCGCGTTGATTGTTCCCCCCTCGCTGGTTGTTCGTTGTTTGCGGCGTGGCCCTCAGCGCCGCATCGATTACCGTGTTCAGCAAATCCTGGAAAGATGATTCCACGAGCACCGGTACACCCGTCGTGTTAGCCGTCGCCTGGTTCGCGACCGCCGGCGCACCGCTCGTCGCATTCTGCGCCGGACGCGGTCCCGCTCGCAGGAGATTCAACGCCAGCATCTCGGCCTGCACATTGGCGAGCATGTTCTCCGACTGCAATTTGCTTACTACTTTCGCTGTTAGCTTTGTGGCTGCTTCTTTGTCCTGGGGCTCCAGCCCGGCCAGCACCTGTGCCAGTGTATTTGGATATTGACCCTTCGCCAGCGCCTCTTCGACCTTTTGCGCTGCCAGCTTCGGATCAATTGCGGAGACTCGCGCAAGCAGATTCTCCTCAAGGCTGATATCAGGGCCGCGCCAGCGCAAATCATTACCCGTGTCGGGAGTGGGCGTTAAGGATCGAGTTGTCGCTAGTAGTTGGTAGGCAAGCACCGCATCGTGCTGTGCGGCAGTCAACACCACCACCTGCCGCAACTGGACTGCCGAGGGCTGCAGATTGCCGTCGGTGCTGCGCATCATCTCAGCTACGCCGTCGGCTGCGAGCGAAAACATGGAACGCGCGCGCTCTTCATTGCGCTTCCACAACAGATCCGCGGCCGCAGTTTGCATGCGGATGCGATTCTCAGGCAGTTTCAACAGTTGCACTTCTCCGACAATTTGCTCAAGTAAAACCGTCGCCTTCTTCTCCAACGCTTCCTGTTGTTTCTGTTTGTCTTCATCGGTTTGCGCATTGGCCGGCGTCAGTTGCGACGCCGAATCCTGCGCCTTGATTACGGTCGCGGCGCTGAGAATCAATAGGCCGGTAATGAAGGCTGTGATGCGTACTCTTGTCATGATAGGTACCTCAGATAGCAGTAAAAGGGAGAGGACTTTTGCTTAATTCAATGATAGCGTAGTTGCTTCGCAGAGAGCCAACGACGAACAACTTTGGCGTAGTATAATTCTTTTTCCCGAGTCGATCGTTGAGGGCCAAACTGTTTGGGTCCACTGTTAGCCGCGGTTTGGTGGCGACACGCCTTGATGTTGAGGGGAAACAAAATGATTTGGCGGAGGGGACAGGACTCGAACCTGCATGACCTTTCGGTCGGCGGTTTTCAAGACCTCAAAGTGGCCTTGGACCTAACCTGACCTCCACCGATTTCCCAATATAAATGGGCCTTGCAGCCGTCAAAGTGATCCAGGTAAGAGTACAGTCTTTTCCATCAGCGCGCCATCTAAGCGCCAACTTTGTCCGAGAGTCTCGTAATACCTATCCTTGTTCTCCTCGATCACGAGTTCAAGACTTATGTACCGCCCGACCTCCTAACCGAGGCGATAACACTGCAAGAGTAACAAGAGACGAGACACGCGGCCATTGCCGTCCCGAAATGGATGAATACATAAGAAATCAAGATTCATCGCTGCCATTGCAATCAACGGCTGCACCACCCGTTCGTCAAGACTGTCATCCCACTCGTCGATTAACTTTGGGTGGTGTCAGTTTAATGCTGACCCGTACCTGTGCACTGACCTCTTGAATAGCGGTGAAGGGCGGAGTAGTGCAAATAGAACATTCGCAAATTTGGCATTGAACATTGATTTCGTACCTCGATTGGTGGATAAATAGCAAGACTTGAAGAAACCATTGCACGCGCAAAATGCAAGGGTATTAATATTAAGGACAGCTCGCCATGAATCTTCCAAGTACACATCCAAATTCATCTTATTCGAAGTTTTATATTCACGCTGTTATCCATATGCTCGTCCTGCCGATCTGGCTGCTCGCATCTCCGTTGATATCAGATGCTGGTGCACAAACGAAGCTCGAGCAACAGAAAGACGAAGGCACGATTGAAAGAACGTCACCAAAGAAGGCACTTGTGCGCGGACGAGTCGTTTATGAGGACACGCGTCGTCCTCTGCGCCGAGTTGAGGTCATGATCTACGATCCAGCAAACAAATCGCGTGGAAATCGTTTAATGACATGGACGAATGGCCGCGGCGAGTTCCAGCTAAAAGATGTTCCCGCCGGAAAGTATTTTGTTATGGTCACCGCTCCCGGAATTATCCGTTCTGATCAATTCGATCCTGAAGCGGCGCAGGGAGACCTGACCTCCATCACTGTTGACGGTAACTCCCAGTCTGACGTGGTTGTCCGCGTGAAGCGTGGAGGGGCGGTCTCTGGCAAAGTGACCTACGCAGATGGCGATCCAGTTATTAATGCTGCAATCAGAGTCCTGCGTAAGAAAGATACTAAGTGGATACCGGTTTATGTCGGCGGCCGATCTACTGATCGGGTGCTCACAGATGAAAGAGGAGTTTTTCGCATATCAGGATTATTGCCGGGTGAGTATCTTTTTGGAGCAGCAGAGGAGAAGTTGGGGATAGAGTTGACGGCACGAGATGATCCCGAAGGTGGCCGCCTGCTAAATCGTGCTTTGCAGCCAGCTACCTATTATGACGGGGCGACAAGTCTAAGCAGTGCGACGGTATTGCGAGTCGAGAGCGGTGACGAACAGACAGGTATTAATATCACCTTGGTTGAACGACCCGTCCATAGCATATCAGGGGTTATCAGCCTCAAGGGAGAGAACCTTCCGGTTGCGCGGGCCCGCATAGGTCTTCACAGAAAGGACGAGGAATTAGCTCGCGGTTCCGATTTAGAAGTGCCTGTTGTGAATACTGATGACGAAGGCCGGTTTGCCTTTGATGAAGTGTATGAAGGCGCCTATACGATCACGGTTACTCCGCCTCAAGAGTACTCGCCTTACGGCTTTGACCAGTCCGCTTTGCCCAACACCAATCCACCCAAACAATTTGTGGCGAAACATATTGAGCTAAACGTAGCCGACAGTGACTTAACAAATGTGCTAATCGAAGTTTCCAGCGGGCGCCGCGTCTCGGGCGTTGTGACCGTTGAGGGGGGTAAGTCACTTCCGCGCAGCATATTCGTTAACTTGGAGCCTGCGAGCGGAGAAAGCCGGGATCAACTTTCGGGCTCAACTCAGCCGGATGGCATCTTTACTCTCGAAGGTATTCCCTCAGGCCGTTATTACCTCAGAACGGCTGTTCCGCCGAATAATGAATACTATACAAAATCAGTGATGCACGGGCGATCAGATCTTACTCGTGAGCCTCTGGCTATCAAAGAAGATGAAGACATAAGCAATGTGCGAATCGTGATATCCGCGGATGTGGCACGGCTTTCAGGACGTGTGCTTACTGCGGACGGCAAGAGTCCGCGGCGTCGAGCGGCGATATTATTCGTACCCGTCGATTCGGTTGAACAGAAATCTATGAGTAGACGGATGTACGGGTTCACAAATGCCGATGGCGGCTTTCGTGTTAGTGGAGCGCCGGGAGAATACTCTGCGATTGTCGTGGGCGCAGGAGAAGGGATCTACCAGTTACGTGGTGACGACTTGATTTCGCGCGCTGCTAAAGCGCAACGGATAACGCTTCAACCAGGCGAAAACGACAGAATTGATCTAGTTCTCCCGAGCGAAAAGTAAGCTTCTCAAGTTGTATCGCGTGATAAACATTGAATTGCTGCGCTCGGCTTGTATGGCATGATTGTCAGGACAGTGGACTCTTTGAGTGATGTACGACGCGGACAGCTTTGGCAAAGGCAAAAGCTGGTATGTCGGGTAGCGTTGAGTAGGCATCTTCATTATCCCTTCAGATATGCAGCGCGCGCTGATGGGCTAAGCGTTAGACTTTACCAACGCGGGTCAGGTCTCGTGAAGAAATCAACTGATTCAGGGTACATCAAGATCATCCTCCTGCTTCTCTTTGTTATGCCGACAGAGGCGCAGAGCCTAAAGCAGAATCGTGAGGAGACATGTCACGGCCCGGTTTTGTCCGCTCGTGAACTATCGCGCCGGGCCACGATTACCTCACGGCAGACTCCCACAATGACCCAGGAGGCGCTGGCCCATGACGTACACGGCAGAGTCGTGCTGGAAGCTGTCTTGTGTCGCACGGGCCGAGTTACCGATTTGCGAGTTGTCGAGAGCTTGCCTTATGGGATGACCGAGAAGAGCATTGAATCCGTTCGCCAACTCAAGTTCACTCCAGCTGAGATGAACTGGCACACCGTTTCACAAAAGATGCGGTTCGAGTTTTATTTTAACGAAAGGGGCGTAGACGAGATCGCCGCGAAAGATGCCGAGGGACGAATAGTCGAGGCGGTTGAGATAGTCGGTAATCGTCGGATCACAGCAAACGAGATCATGGTCTTGATTCAGACTCGGCCGGGCGATCTTTGCAGGGTGCAGCAGCTGAAGAAGGATCTCGCGGCGATACTGGCGACGGGTTACTTCGATAGCGGAGACACCCGTATACAAACGGAAAACGGAGCAGGTGGTGGAGTCGTAATCGTCATTGAGGTCCACGAACTGCCTCTGATTAGTGAGGTGAAGTTTGAGGGGCTGAAGGGGGTTGCTGAGTCTGTCATACTCGAAGCCTTGTCGAAGGAGGAAATTGATTTGCGACAGGGCCGCGTTTATGATCCTGTGAAAGTAAAAACTGCTATCAGCGTTATCAGGAAGGTACTGAATCAAGCGGGCAGCGGGATGTTGATGTTGAGATGCACATCGAAAGCTTGACGGCGACCAGTGTGGTATTAACGTTCGTCATAAAGGGCAAGTAGTAAAGAGTCGGAATTCTTGATTCCACGTCTAAGATATAATAGGCCGAGCTTGATCTGACAGTTACGAGGTGGCGCGCACCGAGTTTGAAGCTCTGGAAGGCTTCACGAGTTTTGTCAATGCCCAGGCAAATCTTTTCCGGAAACCCACCTAAAGAACTCCTCTAGTATCCTCTCGATTTAAACCGGTCGCAGATCCCGTAGGTCTAGGATAATTTCGCTTCTGTCTTGTCTCCTCCTCACGGGCTCTCTCTAGCATTCTCGGTTGCTCCTCGTTGAGCACGAAGCTCTCCTGGGCAGCTTTTCCCGATAGCGCATTCGGCCGCTTCGGGAACCTCTACAGAATGTTAGTTGCGAAAGCAGCAGACGCCTTGAGGTCACGCGGCTACGCTCTCGCCGATTAGCACTTCGGCAGGAATGCCTAACCCTTCGTGGAGACGACGAATCATCGGCAACGTAAGTGACCTCTTGTGATTGAGTACTTCTGCCACTCGCGCCCTGCTCCCGATAAGCGGCTCAAGGTCACGCCGAGAAAGACCGCGATGCTCCATCGCAAATAGAATAGCCTCGACCGGATCAGGCGAATCAATGGGCCAGTGCTTTTCTTCCCATGCCTCTACCAAGGTCACCAACACATCGAGACGATCGCCGTCCGGGGTGTTTGGCCGGGCATCCATCAGTCGGTCGATTTCCTTCAGCGCCTCACGGTAGTCTCGATTGTTCTTGATCGGTCTAATTTTCATGCTCAAATCTCTTCCGCGTTGATTCGGTCATATTGCGCGTGAGTCCCAACAAAACGAACGTACATCACGCGGTACGGATAATTTACCCTGACAACGTATACCTTTTCAATAACGTGGGATCGGGAAGACAGTGCCTGTGTCAGGAGACTCTTGGCAGTGCTACGCTTCAAGCGCAAATGTTTTTCAAATACTGGCGGCTACCTATTACTCGTTTAACTTTAGTTTGCGGATAAGATCGATACTCTTAAACATCCGAAGACTTCCTTCCTTACGCGCGAAGTCATGGTCTTCGTACCACCTTACCAATTCCTCATTCCTGGCATCTAGAACCATTCCGCGCACTCCGGTCTTTTGCGCGATGTGATCAACCTTGGCTTGCGCATCCATCAGAAGATATTCCCCATAACCTCTTTTTTGAAACCCCTGATCTATGGCAAGTTGTCCCAGCAAAATAGCTGGGATGGACCTCTTAATTTTCAGCTTGTCAGGAGGGAGTTCGTCTTGCGTCACGTGGAGCATGACGAGGGTATGATATCCGATGATTCGTGAAGGGTCAGCGTCCTCATCTACCATCACAAAGGTTCGGCTAAGATCTTTTCTGTGGTCCTGGAAGGCCTGTTCACGCAAAAATCGCGTGAGTTCATCGACACCGCAATCGAACGCCTCCCGATTATGATTTCGAGAAATCGGTTCAATTATCAAACTGGTGTTTTACACCTTTTCGACGTCCACGGCGGTAGCGCTCGGACGAAGCCCGTGACCTTTCCGACGGCTCGCGCTCCTCATCCAGGACACGCAAGAAGAATTGAAACTCCTCGCTATTGAGAGGCAATTCATCATGACCCTTTATGACTTCATTTGCCTTTTCACTTAGAGTCGAGACTGCGAAAGCCGTCAATTCCTGGCCTGTTATCGCCGCGGCCCGAGCCACCCGGTTCTTAATTTCGGGAGCCAAACGGAAGTTCAGTCGATCTTTATTCTTAGTAGTTACCTTTTTAAGTCTAGAGCCAGCCATTTCGCACTCCTTTTCCGGGAGTGGCAATTTGCCACCTCAATGTTATAACATTGAATTTGATGTTTTACAAGCAAATTGGTCAAGCGAATTACGCTCAACGACGTACTGGTCGTGGCTCCCTACAACGCTCATGGTTAATGCTTGCTCTCTCTCAAATAAGGGGACTACTGAATCAACCAGCTTCTTCAGCCAGGTGATGGGTACTGCCGCTTTTCTGTGTATTATGGAGCACTTTTGATAGACACTTAAGATGTTGGGTGGCACCGAGACGGTTGGGAAAGCGGAATGACAATCGGCACCATCGACGAATCACAACGCAAAGCAGCGACCGTTGTGGGATTCTCTTATCTGTTTGCGCTGCCGCCGGCGATCTTTGCCGAGTTCTATGTACTCGGCCGACTAATTGTCTACAACAACGCTGTGGACACCGCTCGTAATATCATGGCGCACGAGAGACTCTTTCGTCTCGGCACCGCCAGCAACCTCACCGTCTTCGCGATCGATATAGTACTAATCACAGCTCTTTACGTGGTACTCAAGCCAGTCAATCGGAACCTGGCCTTGCTCGCGGCGTTCTGGGGGTTGATCGAGACCGCGATTCTGGTTGTCACCCTGCTCAATGACTTCGAGGCTCTGCGACTATTGAGCGGCGCCGATTACTTGCGAGTATTTGAGCCAGATCGATTGCAAGCATTGGCGAGGCTATCGATCAGCGCACATGGCGCCGGATATGGCGTGGGCTTGGTATTTGCCGGACTTCGAAGCACGCTGTTTTGTTATTTGTGGTTCAAGTCGAGTTATATCCCAAGAGCTTTGGCGGCATGGGGAATGATTGCGTCCGTGCTGATGGGAGCAAGCGCATTCTCGTTCATCATTTTTCCCGAGCTTGCGAAGTTCGTCGGCGTTGGGATTTATGGAGGTCCTATCTTCTTCTTCGAACTGACAATGGGCTTTTGGCTCCTGCTGAAGGGACTGCCACCTTCCGGAGCGGCGCCCGATCGAGTCAGCGGGTCAGCACAGGCGGGCGCCGTCTAACAATGTCGTCCAGTCGATGGCCTCGGGCGGCGGTTCGAGCGTTAGCTCACGGAGATTTCTGGACTCGCGGGCACGGGCTGAGTGAACCAGCCGGGGCGAACATCATGAAACTGACGCTCACTCACATCGGCAGCGAGATGACATTGGCGTTGGCAGCCACGAGAGCGGGGAGGTTGACATGACACTCACCACGAACGCAAGAATCGCCGGATTCACGTACCTCTTCTACGCAGCGATCGGTATCTGCCTCGAGCTGCTGATGCACCGTGCGAGAAGCGTCGACGGTGATTCCGCCGCCAAACTAGCGCGCATCGGTGAGCACGCCACGGACATGCGCACAGCGATTCTGATTACGCTGCTCGAATGCTTCTCGCCCTTGTGCTGGCCGTGACGCTGTACGGAATCACGCGCGACCAGGACCGCGAGCTGGCAATGCTGGCCCTGGTCTGTCGCGTTGCTGAAGGCGTGCTTGGTACGCTCATCATCCCGAACTACCTGGGACTGCTGTGGCTGGCGAAGGCGGGGGGCGCGACGGGTGCCCCGGACATCCCCACAACGAACGCGCTGGGTACGTTTCTGCTAATGCCGGTCCCGAGCGTCCCCATCGGTACGATCTTCTTTGCCGTGGGGAGTACGATCTTTTCCTGGCTCCTCCTGCGCGGACGGATGGTGCCCGTTTCAATCGCATGGCTGGGCGTGTTCGCGTCGGGCCTGCTCGTGGTGTTACTGCCCCTGCAGCTCGCCGGTTTCTCCACAGGGCCACTGACCGGATACTACCAGTGGCTGCCGGCGCTCGTATTCCAAGTCGTGCTCGCGCTGTGGCTGCTCATCAAAGGTGTCGCCACAGCGGAGCGTAAAATTATTGGTTCCTAATGACGCGGCTCAACGTATTCGTTGGGCGTAAACGACCGAGGGGTCCACATGAGACTGGCGCAACCTTCAGCTGGTGGTAAACAACTCGCGGTTTCTGATTCTGCCCTGGGTGCAGGTGCGCTATCTCGCGAGCACTATTCTCTCTTTGTGTGCGCGGCAACTGCCCGTGGACTGGGAACGCCTTTACGGCTATCGCCCGCTGCTTTTAGAGACGCTAGTCGACGCGCAGTTTCGCGGCACCAGTTACCAAGCCGCCAACTGGACCTATCTGGGCGTGACGCGTGGACGTGGTCGAATGGGCCAACATCACGAAGCCCATGGACGCGCGGTGAAGCGCATCTACGTCTATCCGCTGTCCCGCGACGCGCAGCGGCGACTCACAAAAGATTCCGCGCCACGCTGGATCCCATTGCAAGAGGCGGGATCGTTAACGGTTGTGTCTCTTAAAAAAGCAGTTCACTGGATCAGGGGCCTCTTCAGTCATGCGATGCACAAGGCCGCTTTTCTAAGTTACGATGGGGCACTTTTGATAGGGACTTAGGATGTTAAGCTGCTAGGCGGCACATTGAACTAAAGGAGAGGTTATGGGGTCAGCTGAAATGCAGGGAGCGTTATGGGGTGCAGCCGCTCAGGATTGGGCTGCTCATCAGGAAGCGTCATCTCTCCCACTGTGGAGGGATGTCTTGCAGGCGGTGAGCGCGGGGCCGGGGGTCAAGATTCTTGACGCTGGCTGCGGCGCCGGCGGCGCCTGCGTCGAGGCGGCGAAGCTCGGCTGCGACGTTACGGGTGTTGACGCCAGCCGGGCTCTGCTTGCAGTCGCCAGGGAGCAGCTACCGGAAGCAAAGTTCGAGGAAGCCGATCTCGAATCACTGCCGTTCAGTGACTCTGCTTTCGACGCCACGATCGCCGTGAACTCAGTTATGTACGTCGCCGATATGGCGCGGGCGATGAAGGAGCTTGCCAGAGTAACGCGCTCGAAGGGGCGCGTGGCGATTACCACCTGGGGTAAGCCGGAGCATTGCGAAATGAGGGACGTTTTTGGCGCGGTCGTCGGCACCCTTCCTGCGAAGCCTCCCGGCGGCGGTCCCTTTGCGCTTTCATCGGCCGGAACGCTTGAAGCCCTGCTCATCGATGGGGGGTTGAGTGTTGTCGCACGAGGCGACAGCCGCTGTGATTTCAGTTATCCAGATTTTGAGGTTTGCTGGCGTGCTATGGCATCATCCGGGCCGCTCCGAGGCGCTATGAATGCAGTAGGGGAGGCGAAGGTCCGTGCTGCCGTCGAGAATGCAGTAAAGAACTACACCGACGGGTCTGGCCTGATAACCCTGCACAATACGTTCTTATGGGCGGTAGGTGAGCGGAAGTGACTAACTGGCCTTCCGTAGAGCCTAACGACCCGTTCCACGCGACGCATCGATACAATATAGCACCTACCTGTGGTCGATGCTTGGATGGCGTTTCGCGGCGCTCAAGGCAACGGCAACGTTCGACACTATCTGACAGGAGGAAGGCATGTACGATGCCATTGTTGTAGGCGCCCGTTGCGCCGGCTCACCCACTGCCATGCTGCTTGCCCGGAAGGGACACCGCGTCCTACTCCTGGACAAGGCGCGCTTCCCCAGCGACACGTTGTCGGCTCACTACATTCACCAGCCCGGCGTCGCCAAGCTTTACCGCTGGGGCCTTCTGGACAAGGTCGTGGCATCGGGCTGCCCGCCAGTCGAGCGGCAGGTTTTCGACGTTGGACCCTTCGCACTGACCGGATCCCCACCCCCGGCCGACGGCATCACAGCGGGCTATGCGCCACGTCGCACGATCCTGGACAAGATCCTGCTAGATGCCGCGGTCGACGCCGGCGCCGACGTCCGTGAACACTTCGCGGTCGAGGAGATCGTCACCGACGGTGAGCGGGTGACGGGGATCCGCGGTCGGTCGCAGGGCGGCAGCCTCGTACAAGAGGAGGCGCGCATCGTCGTCGGCGCCGATGGCATGCGGTCGATGATCGCGCACATGGTTAGCGCCCCTACGTACAGCGAGCAGCCCGCATCCGCCTGCACCTACTACACGTACTGGAGCAATGTGCCGATGACAGCCGTTGAGCTGTATCCGCGACCGGAACGCATGGTGATCGCCGCACCTACCAACGACGGGTTGACGATGATAATCATCTACTGGCCCAAGACCGCCTTCCCGCAGGTGCGCGCCGATATCGAAGGACAGTTCATGCGGGCGCTGGACATGATTCCAAGCTTCGCCGAGCGTGTCCGTGCGGGATCCCGCGCCGAGAAGTTCCGGGGCACCGCCGATCTGAGCGGCTTTTTCCGCCGGCCATATGGGCCCGGCTGGGCCCTCGTGGGGGACGCCGGCTATCACAAGGACCCGATCACCGCGCAGGGGATCACCGATGGGTTCCGCGACGCCGAGTTGCTCGCGGACGCGGTCGACGACATGTTCGCGGGACGCCTTTCGACCGAGGACGCGCTCGCCGGCTACGAACAAAAGCGTAACGAAGCGGTGATGCCGATGTATCAGCTGACCTGTGACCTGGCGAAGCTTGAGCCGCCGCCCCCAGATATGCAGAACCTCTTCGCGGCGTTGCGTGACAACCAGGAGCAGTCCGGCCGCTTCCTCGGAACCATTGCCGGCACGGTGCCGATCCCCGAGTTCTTCTCACCAGAGAATATGCGGCGGGTTACAGGCGCTATGGCGCGTTGAAGTGTCACAGCGTGCCATCTAACTCGATCCGACAATGATGTTGCCTAACGGCGCTGGACCGGAGCGCATCAGGTAGCGCACTCGTGACGACACCAACCTAAAACAAGTCCATGTCTTCGGAGTTCAGCAACTCCCCTCATTCGCATCCACTTCTGTAATCATTCGCAGCCTCTTTTGTATATTCGCACCATCTTTTAGAACTCACATGTGAGTTTCAGAAGAGGATGCGACTGAAGAGGGGCCAAATCGATTTTTTTCACAGAAGTGGATGCGACTGTGTACAGAAGTCGATGCGACTGGTTTTGAAATATACAAAAGTCGCTGCGACCAGTTGACTCTGACAGTTGTTCGGAGGCGGCCCCTGAGAGTACGCTTTGGAATGAGTTCGTCGCGCGCTACCACTATCTGGGATACAAGGTACCGGTAGGGGCCAATTTGAGATACCTGGTGCGCTCGGGCTCAGCGAAGCAGGTGCTGGCTTGCTTGTTGTGGTCCAGTCCGGCTTGGAAGATGGCGGCGCGAGATAGTTGGATTGGGTGGACCGATGAGGAGCGGGCGCGCAACTTCAGCTCATTGTAAACAACTCGCGTTTTCTGATCTTGCCCCTGGGTGCGGGTGCGCTATCTCGCGAGCACTATTCTCTCTTTGTGTGTGCGTCAACTGCCTGCGGACTGGGAACGCCTTTACGGCTATCGCCCGCTGCTTTTGGAGACGCTAGTAGATGGGCAGTTTCGCAGCACCAGTTATCAAGCTGCCAACTGGACCTAGCTGGGTGACACGCGTGGACGAGGCCGGATGGACCAGCACCACCAGGCTCACTGGTGCGCGGTGAAACGGATCTACGTTTACCCTCTCTGGCGCGACGAGCAGCACCGACTTGCACAAAACTCCGCGCCGCGCTGGTTCCCGAGGGGAGAGGCGTAATCGTTAATGCTTGCTCTCTCTCAAATAAGGGGACCATTGAATCAAACAGCTTCTTCAGCCAGGTGATGGATAATGCCGCTGTATTATGGAGCACTTTTGATAGACACTTAAGAGGCCGCGAAGAGGATTTCGCATGGTTACTCGGAGTGTTCGGCGCGGCCCCGCTGATGCGAGGCGTTAGTTAGCCGGCCCCGGCCACGGTGTCGCTAAAGGAGACAGCTTCAGACTTTGACGTGCAAGACGAGGAACGGGAGCTCAGAGCGAAATCGCAAAATGAGGAGACAACGACAATGTCGCAGCAACACTATGGCAGAGCATACGGCGGCAGTGCGCCGGAAAACTACGAGCGTTATTTTGTCCCTGCCATTGGCGCACTGCTGGCGGCAGATCTCATCGACACCGCCGCGCTTCGTCCGGGCGAGCGTGTGCTGGATGTCGCCTGCGGGACCGGCGTCGTGGCGCGGCTCGCGGCAGAGCGTGTCGGCACAACAGGAACCGTCGCCGGGCTCGACCTCAATCCCGGCATGCTGGCGGTGGCCCGGTCCGTCGCGCCGCCCGGTGTCTCGATCGAGTGGCACGAGGCGAGTGCCGAGGCCATGCCGCTGCCCGATGAGGCGTTTGACGTCGTGATATGCCAGATGGGACTCCAGTTTGTGCCGGACAAACGCGCCGCACTTCGGGAGATGCGGCGTGTCCTTGCTCCCGGTGGTCGCCTGGCTGTTAACACGCCCGGACCCATCACGCCCTTTTTCGCCATCATGGCCGAGGCGCTTGCGCGTCACATCAACCCGGAGCTGGCGGGATTTGTGCACCAGGTCTTCTCGCTGCATGATCCCGATGAGATTCGAAACCTTATCGGAGATGCGGGTTTCCATGACATAGACGTTCAGCCGCGCACCAAGACGCTGCGTCTCCCGCCGCCGGAGGAGTTTCTCTGGCAGTACGTGCAAAGCACCCCGCTGTCGATGGCGGTGGCGCAGACGGATGACGAAAGCCGCGCCGCGCTGGAGCGCGACGTCGTCGCGAAGTGGCAGAAGTTTGTGGAAAATGGCCAATTGATGAGTGAGCAGGGCATCGTCGTTGCGACCGCCCGCAAGTAAACGCCAGAAAGAGCCGATAGTT
>DASXQM010000019.1:0-5587 GCA_036507195.1 Pyrinomonadaceae bacterium
CCTTTTTTGGATCGCAGCCGCGTAGCGCGCAAGTACCGCCGAACGGCCTTGAATCAATGATCGCGACGTCCCAGCCCGCCTTGCGACACTTATGAGCTGCCGCCGAACCGGCTGCCCCGGTTCCGATCACTACTAGGTCGAATTTTCTCTCCATCCCGATACTCCTATTATCTGGACGGACGATTTGTGCTGGGCCGAAAAGCGCTTGACTGTTTGATTGACTTCACCGAGGCAACACACTCCCGCCGGATTCCGCACTTCGCACGCGCACATGCCGGCCTTGATCAATCCGCTAACCCTTTCGGGAATCTTGCTTTGCCCGGTGCGCTCGATCTCTTTGCGGGCATCGCCTTCGCTAAATCCGAAGCAGTAACAGATCGGACGCGCGTCACCCTGTGTTTTCGTAGTGACAAGTTCGCGCACATCATCGACAGTGAAGCGCGTTCCTTCGTCGCCGTAATAGACGATGGGGCAGGTCGGTTCAGCGCAGAAGCGATATGCCTCGCCATTCACGCGGTCAAGCTGTTCGTGCTTGACATGATGAAAAACCGTTTGCCGCTCAACTGGGCGGCCCTCTTTCTCACACGTCGAGCAGCGCGAATCTGCATTAGGAATTTCTTTATCAACTACAATAGCGCAGGCTTCTGTTGAGCCTGGCACGGAGCAGCAATCACTCATGACGTTTCACTCTGTCCTTTTTCTTTTCTCATCAGTTGCCATCCGACAAACGCTATTAGAAATCCGACGACAGCGACGGCCATTATCACGACATTTTTAAGAAGGAAGCCGAGACCCATCGCGACCAGAGCGCCGGCGAAGATCCACGGCGCAACGCAACAGACGAGCGCCCACAAAGCTCCCAAGCCACCGATACCAACCAACACTCCACCAAGTTTGTGGTTTGTCGTACTCATTTGTAACCGGCCCTTTCATTTAGCCTTATATCCAGTTGAACTGATCGCGCGTTTGATCTGCTCCAGGCTGGTTTGTTTCGGATCAAACTCTACGCGCGCATCGCCCCGCTTGTAGCTCACATCGGCCGTGCGAACTCCCGGAGTGTGGGCGAGCGCGTCTCGAACTGGGACCTCGCAGGCAGTGCAGCTCATGCCTTCGACTTGCACAGTCACTATTTCTAGACTCGTTTCCGCTGATGTCGCTTGATTGGCTGGCGCTACTGCCGGCGTCGTCACAGCCCGTTGCCTGTGCGCGAAGGCTGTAGCGATGTATCCAACATAATAGGGTGAGAGCGCGAAGGCGAGCACGGCGATGGACGCAATCCAGAGTCCGACTCGGCTTGCCTTGTTAACGGGCTTGGTGGCGCATGCCTCACCGGGAGCACACGCCTCTGAGCGTCGGAAGTACACCCGGTAAAATCCGAAGGCCAGGAGTAATACCGCCAAACCGAGAAGATAGGGACGCGCCGTTTCGAATGCGGCAGCCGCTCCGAACGCGCCCAGACCAAGGACAACGAACAACAATGGTCCGATACAACATAAGCTCGCCACGAAGGCTGTAATGATCGCGCCGCCAATGGCTAGTCTTTCTTCTCTCATTTCTTCTTCCCCTTTTCTCGTCCATTCGGGTGCGCTATCTCGATGACCACCGGGCATCGAGCTGCTTCACCGTGCCTTTTCAATTCGCTTTCGCATTCGGCTAGATGATCAGCAAGAGTGCTGCGAAAGGCGCGCATAGTTCTCATGCGTCTGTCCAGTTCTGTCAGCTTCGCTTTTAGCAGGTCGCGCACGCTGCGACACTCACTTGCGCCCCCACCTGTCGTCAGCAGCGCGCTAATCTCATCGAGAGAAAACCCTAATTCCTGGGCCTGCTTGATGAAGCGCACGCGCTCCACTGCATCTCGCGTAAACACACGAAATCCGCCCTGTGTACGTGGCGCACGTGGCAACAGACGTCGGCGCTCGTAATAACGCACCGTGTCTATGCTGACGCCGGCACGCTCAGCAACTGCACCGATGCGAAACTCTGATTGAGCCATGCACGAAGTCTACACCCTGGAGCTAAGTCCAGAGTCAAGCTGGAAAGCTTGGGTGCCTAGCGGTGGTTTCAGAATCCTTATTTCTGACAACATCACATAGTTAACCTTTTTCCAACAAGATTGACAGGGTGTTGTCACTTATGACAACATCGCAAGGAGAGACATTGGGTGAATCAGCGACACGATCAATACCGATAGCGAATGACGAGAAGCACACGGCCTGTTTCGTGGATCAAAGCGGCGCTCAAAGAATTCGAGACTTTCCCGGATGGGGTGCGGTCCACTTGTCTTACCGCCTTGACGATTGCCGCTGAGGGCGGCAAGGCCGACATTGCGAAGCCTATGCGAGATCTAGGCTCGGGCGTATTTGAGATTGCCTTGCCGTTTCGTGGTGACGCGTTCCGCGTGGTCTATGCAGTGCAACTCAGCGAGGACATTTGGGTTGTCCATGCCTTTCAGAAGAAATCTACACGGGGCATCAAGACACCCAAACCTGAAATCGATCTGGTCAAGGATCGTTGAAGAGACTGAAGGAGATGTTGCGATGAAGAGCAAAAGGCTAGAGGTAGTGAAAGGAAGCGGAAATGTTTTTCGCGACCTCGGACACAAGAATGCTGATGCCGATCAGTTCAAGGCCATCCTGGCCGCCGAAATCATCAAGGCGCTCGACCGGGAGGGCCTGAGCGTCCGCAGCGCACAAGGCCGCACCGGGATTGCGGCGGCCGACTTCTCGCGCATCCGCAACGCGGACCTCGGGCGGTTGACCGTCGATCGCCTCATGTCGATCATCAACCGGCTCGGGTCACGAGTGGAAGTTAAAATCAAAGTGCGACGCGCCGAAACGGTAGAACACGTATTGTAGTTGGCAAGCGGGACGGTGTTGGACCTTCTCACCTCGGCGCGCTTCAGCGACGACACGCCCCGCCAAATCTGGGCCACTTTGCCTGATGAAGGCCAGTATCACTGCTCGGTTTCCACTTTGATTACCTATTCGGTTTTTTAGTAAGGGCTGTCTTGGGTTCTTATCCTGATGGGGTCTTGCGCAATTTGTAAGGGGGGCCAATTTTAGTCCATCGTATTGTAGCGCGTCTATAAGTCCATTAGATTGAATAGTGTGCGTAGGAGTGCTCAATTGCTGAGCCGTCAACTTGATCGAGAATCTCAGCTGCATTTGTATATCCAGTATCCAGCAGGTGAAGGTAGCCGGAAAAGCTCTCAACGGTCTTGTGACCTGACAATTCCATAGTGCCCGGAATGTCCTTAGTTTGAATGAGGAGATGCGTAATGAAGGTGTGACGAAAACTGTGGCAGGTGAAGCCATTCTTTTGCCCGTAACGCAGTTTCGCTAAGCTCGCTGCCTTGCGACAGGCTCTGGCAATGGCATTGTCGAAGGTTGAAACTCTGGCTCGGGGAAACAGAAACTCATCGTCGCTCAGCCCTTCACGAATCCGTGCGTGGACTATGCGCTCGACCCCTTGCTTAAAGGTACGTACCGCTCGTTCTCCGTCTTGCTGGCGAACAAGAGCACCTTTCCTTTGTCCCAAAGAAATTGATTTACTTTGATTCGCAGCACCTCGTTAAGACGTCCACCCGTCAGACGAAGTAGCTGCACTACGTCTCCAGCATCGCGCCACAATGAGTTGCGCTCTGATCGACGTGAAGGTGCAGGAGGTGGATTCAGTAGGATGTCTACCAGCGTTTGGTATTCCTCTGGTTCGACAGGTCGCCGTTCGTTCTCAGGCTTTCGCTTTACTGACAGCTTTGGTCTCAACCAGTTGACGAGATCGGGCTTGCTCTCTTGCGCTGCTTTGAGCATGCCCTGCACTCGGCCCATGTGGGCGCCGGCGCTGTTCCTACTGATTCGAAAACAAAGCACCTGATAGAATTCGCGGAGATCGGTTTGGGTTACCTCTCGCACTAAACGATTGGGACCAAAACGATCGACGAACTCCTGCACGATTTTGCAGTTAGACCGCAGGTTGTGTCCGTACTGATAGCCTTTATCTTTCGAACGGACTTCCAACTTGCGTCTATAGATGTTGAGCGCTTCCTGAGCGGTCGTTGGTTTACACCGAATCTCGCCGCGTTCGAGAGCGTCAACGTCATTCATGCCCAGCTCGTCATCGGTGACTTTCCGACGTCGTGAATGCGCCCGTCTTTCGCTTCCTCACTCGCTCAGATAGCTGCCGGAGGACCTTTCCAATAAGCGATCGGCTTTCGGGTCAAAAGAATTGAGCAAACGAAGGTTTAAGCGACGATGATCTTTAGCGGGTCCGCAAAGCAAAGGCTCTTGGTACCCTGCCCATCATTGCAAAAGTCAAAGATAACCGAGGGATCGTTGTTGGCGGGACTCATTCTGAAGTGCAATCTTAGCAGGTGAAGAGTTTTCTTGCTCTCGGCGAGGTAGATTTTGGAGCCCTGGTCAGCGAGAATCAGATTGCTAAGCGCATCTTTAATGATGCAGGGTCCGCACTTGCCTTAAGCGTTCTCCCTATTGTTCGAAAACCGCGAGTTCTCGGCCACCGAAGAACATTCCGAAGAAACTCAGGTACGATTGCATCTCCCTCATGCGTCATATAATCAGGAGCACAAAAAAGTCTGTCCGGGTTCCGGCTCGCGCGGGCGAGATTTCCAGTTCACCATGTTATTCCTGCCCAAAACGGCTGCCACCCACGAGGACCTGTTCGTCGAGCGTTACGACCGCCTTTTCTCGTGGTCCATGCAGTTGACTGATCGTGACCGTTCGCAGGCCGAAGATCTGCTGCATGACGCCTTCATCCTTTTTACGCTCAATAAGCCCGATCTCAGCTCTATTAGGAACCTCGACGCGTATCTCCATACGGTTTTAAGGAACCTGCATATCTCGCAGATGCGCAGCCCGACGCGCAGCCGATTTCAGCAGCTCTCGATCTTAGACTACGACTCCGCAGAGGTTGGGTTGTGGGCTGTTGATCCGCGCGATCAGATTTACGCTCAGGACCAGTTGCGCCGGGTTTGTCATTACGCGTGCGCCCGCAAAGGAACCGCCAAGATTGCCAGTGTTTTGATCCTGCGATTCTTTCACGGCTATTACCCGAGCGAGATAATCCAGATCCTTCGCACCACGCGCAACTCCACGGACAGAGCCCTGTTGCTGTCGCGAGGAGAAGCCAAGGCCAGCCTCGACGATCCGCGCGCGCTCGGCTTCATCACCAGAAATGAAATTCCGAAAGTCATGCGTCCGGATTTTGTGCGAACTACTGAAGGGTTCCTCGCCGAACTGAGGCAAATAATATTTCGCTCCCGGCAAGGCGACTGTCTTTCAAAGGATCAACTCAAACGCTTGTATCAGTCGAGAAGGCCATCGCCTTTGTCTTGTGAACAACTGTCACACCTTGTGAGCTGCGCCAGTTGCCTTGACGAGGTGAACAGATTGCTTGGCTTGCCGCTGCTATCCGAACGTTTTCCCACAGACACTATGAATAAGGACACATCAAGCAGAAGGGGGCCGAAAGGTGGCGGGCCATCAGGCAGTGCGCCGCGCGGTTCGCTGACCAGGTGGAAGCGCGAAGCGCGAGGCGCCTTTGAGCATAAGCCCAAAGAACTGTGCATCGC
>DASXQM010000020.1:0-7597 GCA_036507195.1 Pyrinomonadaceae bacterium
CGTTGGTTAAAGAGCCGCCGCCGGGGGATGAGTGGTTTCACGAATTGAAATTTGATGGCTATCGCATGCTATGCCATCTGCATCGCGGCAAAGCACGATTCTGGAGCCGCAACGGCAAGGATTGGACGGAGAAGTTTCCCAACCTGGCCCAGGCCCTGAAAATATTTCCCGTTACCACTGCCATACTCGACGGTGAGGTAGTGGTTGTTGACTCCGCCGGCCGCAGCAGTTTCCAAAAGCTGCAGCAGTCGATGGGACGGGACGGCCAAGAGGGCGCGCCGGCCTTCGTGTATGAGGTTTTTGACCTGATCTATTTGGATGGTTACAGCCTATCGCAAACGCCGCTCAGAGATCGCAAGCAGGTGCTCGAAAGGTTGCTAGCTTCCGCGAAGGCCAAAGGGTCGCTGCGTTACAGCGATCACGTTGAAGGAAACGGCCTCCGGTTTTTCAAGCAAGCCTGCGATTACGGGATTGAGGGGATCGTTTCCAAGTTGGCTGACTCGCCCTACGAGTCGACGCGTAATCGAAACTGGTTGAAGACAAAATGCATCAAGCGCCAGGAGTTTGTGATCGCGGGTTACACGCCTTCAAAGAAAGGCTTTCCGGGTTTTGGATCGCTGATCCTTGGGGTCTACGACAAAGGCAACCTTGTTTATTCAGGACGCGTGGGTACCGGTTTCAGCATTAAGCAACGCCTGGAACTGCAAAAAAAATTGGATCGGATTTCGCAGTCTTCGATGCCTTTTGCGGTAAAGCCGAAGGATCCGGGACTACGTGAGGCGCATTGGGCCAAACCGCAGCTGGTCGCGGAAGTGGAGTTTACGGAATGGACTGCAGACGGTTCGATTCGCCATCCATCGTTTCAAGGGTTGCGCGAGGATAAGAAGCCGACTGAAGTTGTCCGGGAAGAAGCGGTCTGATTTTATTAAGAGTAGTCAACTTAGGCAGGGCAAGGGCGGGGTCCCCAGTGGGGCAGCCCCGCTGGGGTGCTAGTCCCACCTTCCCCACCTCGTGCTGATTAGAGTTGAGTTTGGGTTTTTGACCAAGAGGCTTTCAAGGTAGATCTAACAAGATCCCCAGAGAGCCTCGCAGGTTGGGAAGGTGGGCTTGCCCCCGCTCATTCGTGGTTATTCACTTCATCTTAGCTAAACCCTTTAATCAAGATCTTCTTTCATTAGTTCCTTATTAATCGCCACCGCAGCCTGCGCGCCTTCTGCGGCAGCCACAATTACAAATTGGACCAGGCGCGATGCGTCACCGGCGACATAAAGCCCAGAAACATTGGTTGATTCATACTCGCCGGTAGCGACGCAGCCTTGTTCGGTAAACTCACAGCCGAGCTTTTTCGGCAGATCGGAGCCTTGACCCTGGCCGGTGTTGAAAAACATGCCACGCCTCGCAAGCGCTTCTCCATTCGCAAACTCAATGCTCTCCAACAACCCATCAACCCCTTTCAGTTGGACGATTTTGTCCTCGCGAACGGCAATGTTATGTCTCGCCAGACGTTCAAGTTGCTCGTCGGATAGCTGGGATGGCCCATCCGTGCACAGCAGCAGATCGCGGCTCCAAAGTATTAGTTCGAGCGCCAGGCCCGAACCATTTTCTCCGCATCCATAAATTGCTAACGGCTGATCCCGCAACTCCCAACCATCGCAGTAAGGGCAATGAAACACGCTGCGTCCGTAGAATTCTGAGAAACCTGCAATCTTTGGAAGATCATCGACAACGCCGGTAGCGAGTAGCAGTTTGCGCGAAGAAATGTTCCGACCATCTGTCAGCGTCAAATCGAAGTGCGTCGGCAGACGGACCGCATCAGTAACGGTAGTCTGCCGGAGTTCGACTGTTTCATAAGGGCTCAGTTGCTCGCGAGCGAGTTGAAGAAATTCGGCGGGCTCGAGGCCGTCGCGCGTGAGAAAACCATGGAGAGCGTGGGTCTTGGCGTTGCGCGGCCGGCCGGCATCGCAAACAAGCACTCGCCGCCGGCAGCGACCCAGGGTTAAAGCGGCGCTGAGACCGGCAGGTCCTGCGCCCACAATGATTACATCAAATACAGATTCTCCCATTTAGTGTTTCCTTCGCTGTCTTTCGGTTAGGGTGCAAGGGGACATGTCGCGGAAGAATCCGAATGCCCCGTAATGAGCAAATGGGGAAAGCCCTCAGGGGATGTAAGGGAGGCGGAAAAGTATAACAGCAAAATTTGGTTCGGTGCCGACCAATAGTCCCCGGAACAATCGTCGGGGAAGTCGTTTGACTCACTCTGCGAATTCAAGTAGATAAGTGATCGCCCGAACACCTTGCCGAGTCAATACCTGGTGACTGGAATGATGCCGCGGTTTGAGTTCACTGTAATCGTCATCTTTTTTCTTGTGCTTGGTCAAGCGGCTTGTTCGCGAAAGAAGCCGGTAGATGCCAATACCAGTGCGTCCGCAGACGGCAACCGCACCATTGAGGAAGACCGATCAGAGGCGCGTGTTTATCTGGACCAGGGTAAGGAGCTTTATCGCACCGACCAGGATGAAAAGGCAGTCGAAGCATTTCAAAAGGCGCTCAAACTAGATCCGGAGTTAGCTGAAGCACATTTTCAACTCGGTCTGGCCTATGACGCCATCGGCAAGGAACAGGAAGCTGAGGACGCCTATAAGAAGGCCGTCCAGAAGTATAAGAAATATCTCGAGGCAAACAGCAAAGACGCCGAAGGACATTACAATCTGGGCCAGGCTTATGCTGGGCTCCACCTTTACGGCGAAGCCGTTGGTGAATACAGGCAGGCGACGCGTCTTAAGGATGACGATGCCGATATGTTCTACGACCTGGGCACAGCGCTAATGAAACTGGCGCAGTATGATGAGGCGGCCGCTGCGTTTTCCAAGTCGCTGGAAATTGATCCGGACAACTATCGCGCCGAGGATGCGCTTGAAGAAGCTCGTGAGGGCGTACAACGAATTCGGACTGGAAAGAAACATCAGGAAGATCTTTTGAAGAAGCAGCAGAAAGAGGAAGAACTCAAGAACGCTAATGGTGATTCATCACCGTCAAACACATCACCCGGATCTTCCAGGTCGAATTCGAACTCAAAAACGAATTCGAATTCAAGGCCCCCTAATTCAAAACCAAAACCAACTAATTCTAATTCAAGAGGCGCTCGCACGCCTTGAGCTCCAGAGTTAAAGTACTTAGGAAGCGAAGAGTGGGCGAGAATGGTCCAGCATCACATTCGCCGCAGTTCGCCCTTCAATTGCAATAGTCAAATGCTTATTGACTAGCGTGGTAAGCGAGCTATAATCCCCAACAATTCCAGCGCCCAAGAAAGAATGCGCTCTTTGTCTCATGAAGGATTATTTGGGTGGGGAAACAGCAACCCGCATGAAGGGCACCTTCCCGCCGCATTGGCGTGAGTGCCGGCAACAATGACCTTATAGTAGAGTCAAATAAGTTTGACGGAGTATTGAGAGCAAGTTGAGGAGAACTAAGAGCTTATGGCCACCTACACGCCACCACCGTATTTCCCCCAGGGTTCGCTAGCGCCGCCGGACAAGAATCGCTACAAGAAATTCAAACTGATGGTGTTCGCAATCACAATTCTGCTCCTTGTTTTGATAGGCGGAATTGGTTGGGGAGCCTGGCATTTGCTAAAGGCTGCTTTCCAGGGTTAGCGGCGGTTGGTTTTAAGATTTCTCGTTCAGTTTTTCAGGTCGCTGATTTGAGTCGCTGATTTGAAAGGCCCGGTTGCTGATTTGGAAGGTAAGCCACTGCCCCGCCCCGCCCGTTCGCCGCCGCACCTGCGCTTGACAGTTTAAGCCCCAATCCTTATAGTTTCTCGTTTCGGACCTACAGTCTGAAGTCAACAATGCAACGCTCAGTTGGTTCTGTCGGTGTGGAGGCGTTGCCCGGCTGGCAATGAGCAGTCGGTTTGACAATTATTGTGGCGTAAGTCGGCTGCGTCGCGACGGGCATTTGCCGTTCGCTCCCGCGCAGGCGCGCGTGAAAGGCCCCGAGGCCTTCTCGTCTTAAATGCGACGCCACAGAAAAGTCGGCTGAAGGGAAGCCACAATCCACACCCGCCAAACTGGCGAATTCAGGACATCCCTAACAGAAATTATTTCAACAGGGCAGCTCGCCTGCGCTGACTGCCGGACGAAGCGGGTACCCGTCAGGGCACCCCGAGTGGAGTAGCCACAAGTTCCGGAAAGAGGCAGGTAACGCCTTTTTGCGCGCTGAAAACAGAAGCTCGGTTAGAACCGCAAGCGGTAACGGCCGGCTGAGAACAAGGAAAGAAAACGTGCCGACAATAAATCAGCTTGTTCGCAAGGGCCGCCAGGCAGTCAAGTATAAGACCGCCAGCCCGGCGCTCCAGAGTTCGCCGCAGAAGCGTGGTGTTTGCACGCGCGTGTATACGCAAACCCCTAAGAAGCCAAACTCGGCATTGCGTAAAGTGGCGCGGGTTCGCCTGACTAATGGGATCGAGGTTACAACCTACATCCCCGGTGTCGGCCACAATCTACAGGAACACTCGATAGTCCTGATTCGCGGCGGTCGTGTTAAGGACTTGCCAGGCGTGCGCTACCACGTTATTCGCGGCACGCTCGACTCGGTCGGCGTTGCCGATCGTAAACAGGGGCGTTCGAAGTATGGCGCCAAGCGGCCAAAGGCGGCGGGAAAATAAAATTGCGGATTTCGGAAGGCGGATTCGAAATCCGAAATTGAGGAATTATGCCAAGAAGAAGAGTTGCAGAAAGAAGAGAAGTACTCCCGGATCCGATTTACAACAGTCCCCTGGTGACGAAGTTTATTAACGGTGTCATGTGGGGCGGCAAGAAGTCGGTGGCCGAGATCATCTTCTACAGCGCAATGCATCAGATCGGCGATAAGACGGGCGAAGAGCCGCTCAAGGTTTTTAAGCGGGCCATCGATAACGTGAAGCCGACTGTTGAAGTTAAGTCGCGGCGCGTGGGCGGTTCCACCTATCAGGTGCCGATCGAGGTTCACCAGGAGAGGCGCGGGGCCCTGGCGATCCGCTGGATTGTCTCCTATGCACGCGGCCGTGGCGAGAAGACGATGACCGACCGGCTCGCCGGCGAGATTCTCGACGCGGCAAATAACCGCGGCAACTCGGTGAAGAAGAAAGAAGACACGCACCGCATGGCGGATGCCAACAAGGCGTTTGCGCATTACAAGTTCTAACGGGGTGAATAGTAAATGGTAAATAGTCGGCAGAACACTCCTACTATTCACTATTCACTATTTACCATTTACGGTTTTTATGGCTAAGCAAGATCTAAATCTGACCCGGAATATCGGCATCATGGCTCACATCGATGCCGGTAAGACCACCACGACGGAACGTGTGCTTTATTACACGGGCATCACGCACAAGATTGGCGAGGTGCATGAGGGCACGGCGACGATGGACTGGATGGAGCAGGAGCAGGAGCGCGGTATTACGATTACCAGCGCCGCTACCACCTGTTACTGGGAGCGAAACGGGGTCGATCATCGCATTAACATCATCGACACTCCCGGTCACGTCGACTTCACCATGGAAGTTGAGCGTTCGTTGCGAGTCCTTGACGGCGCGGTAGCTGTATTTGATGGCGTCGCAGGTGTTGAGCCGCAGTCGGAGACAGTTTGGCGCCAAGCCGACAAATATGGCGTGCCGCGAATTTGTTTCATCAACAAGCTCGATCGCGCCGGCGCATCGTTTGACCGATCCTTCGAATCAATTATTACGCGCCTGGGCGCGAACCCGGTCGCAATTCAAATCCCAATAGGGCTTGAAGATCAGTTTAAAGGTGTCGTCGACATAATCGCGATGAAGGCGCTGATCTGGAATGACGAAAGCAAAGGTTCCGAATATGAAACCACCGACATTCCGGCCAATCTCAAAGACGCGGCCACCGCAGCTCACGAGAAACTTGTGGAAGCAGTGGCGACTGTCGATGACGGCTTGATGCACAAGTACATCGAAGGCGAACACATTTCCGAAGAAGAGATTCGCAAAGCCTTGCGCAAGGGAACGCTTGAACTGAAGATCGTTCCCGTAGTTACAGGCTCAGCCTTTAAAAACAAGGGCGTGCAAACCTTGCTGGACGCCGTGGTTGATTATCTGCCGTCGCCGCTCGATATTCCGCCGGTTGAGGGAGTGAATCCCAAGACTGGGGCGATTGAAGCTCGTCCGCCGGATGCCGGCGCACCGTTTTCGGGCCTGGTATTCAAGATCATGGCTGACAAGCATCTCGGCCAATTGTCTTTTGTTCGCATTTACAGCGGCACGATCAAGGCGGGTTCTTACGCCTACAATCCCATAAAAGAGACCAGAGAACGCGTCGGCCGTCTGATGCGAATGCACGCGAATAAGCGCGAAGACATCGAAGATGCGAGCGCGGGCGAGATCATTGCCATTGGCGGCATGAAGCAGGTAACCACGGGCGACACAGTTTGTGATGAGAATAAGCCGATCATTCTGGAGCGAATGGAGTTTCCAGCCCCGGTGATCCGCGTGGCGGTTGAGCCGAAGACGCGGCAGGATCAGGACAAACTTGGTCTGGCCTTGAATCGGCTGGCCCAGGAAGACCCTTCCTTCAATGTTTCAACCGATCCGGAGACTAACCAGACGATCATCGCTGGGATGGGCGAGCTTCACCTTGAGATCATTGTCGATCGGATGAAGCGCGAGTTTGGCGTGGAAGCAAATGTGGGCAAGCCACAGGTTGCCTACCGCGAGACGATTACGCAACCGGCCCCTGGTAAAGAAATCTACAAGAAGCAGACGGGTGGTCGTGGCCAGTTTGGACACGTTGAGATCGAGATCGAGCCTGCTCCGGGTGAAGGCTTTGTATTCGAGAACAAGATTACTGGCGGTTCGATCCCCAAGGAGTTTATCAAGCCTGTCGAGCAGGGAATTAAGGACGCAATGCAGCGTGGTTTCCTCGCAGGCTATGAGTTGGTGGACATCAGGGTGCGCCTGGTCTTTGGTAATTACCACGAGGTCGATTCGGACGAGCGCTCGTTCCACATTGCCGGCTCACTGGCGTTTCAGGATGCCCTGCGAAAAGCAAAGCCCGTGTTGCTCGAGCCGATCATGCGGATTGAGGTGGTAACACCCGACGACTACATGGGTGCTGTTACCGGGGACTTGAAGCGCCGACGCGGGCAGATCGAAAAAATGGAGCCGCGGCCTGGTGGTGCCCAGGTGCTCACGTCATTCGTGCCCCTTTCAGAGATGTTTGGTTATACGACTGATTTGCGTTCAGCCACCCAGGGACGCGCAACATCGACAATGCACTTTGAGCGTTACGAACAGGCGCCGAAGAGTGTTGCGGAAGAAGTAATCGCAAAAGTTCAGGGAGTAGCTAAATAGAAGTGATGAGTCATGAGTGATGAGTGATGAATCGGCAAACGTCATCACGAATCCTGATTCCTTAATGAAGAGGGAAAGAGATTAAGGAGCGAGACATACATGTCAAAGGAAAAATTCGACCGCAGTAAGCCGCACGTGAACATCGGGACGATTGGGCACGTGGATCACGGCAAGACGACGTTGACGGCAGCGATCACGAAGGTGCTGGGCAAGAACAATCCGAAGGTGCAGTTCATCGCC
>DASXQM010000021.1:0-15786 GCA_036507195.1 Pyrinomonadaceae bacterium
GCGCCCATCATCGACGCCGGTCGCACCGCTTTGTCGGTGGATACCAAAACAAAAACTTCTGCCTCAAACTCTCCAGCCAATTCCGCCGCCAACCGAGTGTTCAGGACATTGTTCTTGACTGCTTCGGTCGGATTTAGCTCCATGAGCGCTACATGCTTGTGGGCAGCGGCGTGAATCACGACGTGGGGGCGATAGGAGTTGAAAATTGACCGCATCCTTGGCTCATCACCGATGTCTGCCACCAAGGGCACGATTGACTGAGTTGGATTGGCTGCCTTCAGCTCATGATCTACGTCAAAAAGAGCAAACTCAGCGCGCTCTACTAATAGCAGGTGAGCTGGCGAGAAGCGTAGCACCTGCCGGGCCAGCTCTGCTCCGATGGAACCCCCGGCACCGGTGACCATTACCGTTTTGCCGGCCAATTCCTTATTGAGCGAATCGAGATCCAGTTGCACCGGGTCGCGCCCCAGCAGATCCTCGATCTGCACATCGCGAATGCGGCTAAACTCCACGCGACCTTCAATGATTTCGTAGAGTTCCGGAATAATTCTGACCTTGACTGGAATCTCTTCGCAGATCTTTACGATCCGATGGATTTGATGGCGCGAGGCATGAGCTATGGTGATTACGACGTGATCGATCCCCAGGGTTCGAACGAGCTCTGGTAAGTCCTGCGTATCACCCAGAACTTTGTGACTTTGAATCACTGATCTTCCAAATTTTGCGCGATCGTCGTCGACGAAGCCTTCGATCTGCAAATCGAGATCACCCCGGGCTTCTATTTCTTTAGCCGCGAGCATTCCCGCCCGACCCGCACCGATCAGGAGCACTGGCCGCTTTCGCTTGCCATTGCCATTCCCATTGATATGGATATGCTCTTTTAGTTGCATCCGCTTCTTCGTAGATTCATACTCCGCGCGGCGTATGACACGCATGGCAAAAGTGCCACCGAAAGCCAGCAGTACGTCGATGAAATTAACCGACAGCGGTACTCGCCAGGCCTGATGTACGTGAGGCAGCGCCAGCCGCAGCAAGGCAACAACGATGAACGAACCGATCGCGGCATAGAAGAACGATTTCAGATGGGCCAGATCAGTGTAGCGCCAGATTGAGCCGCGCGCTCCCGTCATCGTCAGGGCAACAAATTGCAGCAAGACTACCAGCGGAAGCTGGATTAGGAAGTTACGGACCTCGTCCTCGGGAATGTAAAAATCGAAGCGTAGCAGGTAGGCCGCGACAAATGCAGCGAGGAGCAGCGAAATATCAAGGACTACCTGAATTCCTGAGAAAAGCAGATATTTCCTTGGGGGCATTTCTCTCATAAGGGTATTCCTCTTACCTGGATAGTAAAGGACTAATAGGGGGCAAAATTTGACAAAGTGACTGGCCCCGTTCTGACAAAATCGCTCGTGATTTCAGTGCTATGACCACTGTCCGGCGGAATTAAGTTCGAACAGGAGTCTTCCGAAGCTTTTCAGGCGCGATCTTTTTGGATCCCTTCACGAGGAACAACCACCGCGGCGACGGTGCACAGGAGCACCTTGATATCACTCCGACAGGTGCGGCCCTCGAGGTAGGCGACGTAACCTTTCAATTTCGACGGCTGTAGCTCGTCAACGTAATACCTCTCCGTATCGGTTCTGACCCCTGCCAACAATCCTTCTTCGTTACGCAGTCGCAGCGTCACCGGATCCGTTATTCCGGGTCTCACTGCCAGGATCGCCTGCCAGATTGGGTCCTCCAACTTCACGTAGCGCGGAACTTCGGGTCGTGGGCCCACGAGCGCCATCTCGCCTCTCAGCACGTTCCACAGTGTCGGCAGTTCATCCAGTTTTGTCCGGCGTAGGAACCGTCCCAAACGCGTGATGCGCTCGTCATTACTTGATGTCACCTGGGGTCCGTGGTCAGAAGGTTGCATCGTGCATAGCTTGCAAACATTGAATAATCGTCCGTGCTGACCGACTCTTTTCTGGCGGAAAAAAATCGGTCCTCGTGAAGATACAGCAATTGCCAGTGCCAACAGCGCAATCAATGGCGCCGCCAGGATCAACCCGAGCAAAGCGACTATCGCTTCAGCCCAGCGGGGTATTCCATTCTGGATGTCCCGCGCGGACGCGCTCGTTCCTTCCCGGATCACTTCAGCGCGCATGGCGGGCGCAGAGTCGTTTGACAGTGGTAATGACATACTCGATTTCTTCGCTGAGCATTCCCGGAAAGATTGGCAAGCTAACCATCCGTTTCCATATAGCAGTAGCCACCGGGAAATCTTTGGCACGCCAGTTAAAGGTTTTCTGGTAATAAGGGTGCAAATGGAGCGGGCGCCAGTGAACTGAGCATCCCACGCCCGCGCGCTTGAGTTCGTTTATGAATTCGTCGCGGCTGATTGTCAGGCGCTTTAGTCGCAACTTGATAGCAAACAGGTGCCACGAATGAATACGGTTTTCACCATCAGGCGGCAGCTCGATCTGTTCCACGTTGGCGAGCGCATCGGAGTATCGCATGGCTATTGCTTCGCGCTCGCGCCGCATCGCTTCGGCGCGGCCGAGTTGATGAATGCCCATAGCAGCGGCGACATCCGTAAGGTTGTATTTGTAGCCAGGTGCCACGATTTTGTAGTCCCAATTACCGTTGGCTGAGTATCGTCCCCAGGCATCGTGTGAGAGACCGTGGAGTGACATCAGTCTGATTCTCTGCGCGAGCTTGGTATTACTCGTGACCGCCATGCCGCCTTCGCCGGTCGTGATGGTCTTGTTGGCGTAGAACGAATAACAGGTCACTGCTCCAGACCCGTTATTACGTTGCTGCCAAGGTCCATCAGGGCTCCGCCGCCAACCAGCCGGAAAGGCATGCGCCGCATCCTCAACTACCCAAAGCTTGTGCTCCTTTGCAAACCGCTGGAGTCGATCAAGGTCAACCATCAGACCGCCGACGTGCACCGGCATGATTCCCACGACCTTCGATAGTTTTCTATTGTGATGATCTGTGTAATCCGCGGATTGTGTCTTCTTCATTTTCCGCGCCGCATCGTCCAGATCCAGATTTAGCGTCACCGGATCGCAATCTACCAGGATCGGGATCGCGCCCTGATAGCGCACAACTTCGGCTGTGGCGGCAAAAGTCATCGTCGGAACCAGCACTCCCTGGCCCGCCTTTAAACCCAACGCCTCGACGGCGAGATGAAGTGCAGCGGTACATGAATTCACGGCCACCGCATTTGCTGCGCCTACCGCGGCGGCAAAGCTTTCTTCAAAACGTTTTACTCTCGGACCACTGGTCAACCACCCCGAACGCAGAGTTTCAACAACCTCGTTGACCTCTTGCTCCTGCAATGAGGGACGGAAGAATGGGACTTGAAGCTTATTCACTAAGACTTTCCAGTTTGAAATGCCGGCCCAGGGCTACCCGACCGGCTTTTTAATGAGAACTGCGATCAAATGTGTGCGCAACAGTGGTATTGCTTCCAAAAACGTTGCCAGCGTCCACCAACGCGGGGCTAACAGGCGCGCCAGCGGCGGAGCCAAAGTGATTGTTCTGATTTTCCCTTTCAGAGTTGGGAAGAGCTGTTTGAGTTCCGACCGACCGATTCCCCGCACGTTAGGATTCGCGGGATTGTTGTAGGCAAAGTCGTACCAAAGAAGCGCTCCGCCCGGAGCCAGAACCCTCTGGATTTCTTTGGCGACCAATTGGCGGACCTTCAAATCCAGGATCGAAGTAAAAAGAGTTGAAGCAATTGCAAGCTGGAATGTGTTGTCATTCCACGGCAGCTTGACCGCATCGCCCGTGCGGAGGTCCGCCATGGGCAGGATCTCGCTTGCCCTTCGAGCTCGCGAAGGATCCAGCTCGATGCCGTGCAAGTCTGACTCTCTCACGCCCCAACCAATTAACTCACTCAACCAACCGAGAGCTCCGAATCCAACTTCCAGGCATTGATCTGCCGGCTTCGGGAAAACTCCCAATTCGTGCAGCACCATAGCGGCTGCACGGTTGCGTCCCTCGACCATGAACTGAGAAGAAGGCTGCCACGGTGCGTATAGATCAGCACTTACTTCGCGCGCTCGGCGCTGGAATTCAAGCTCGATCCGCTCGCGCTCTGCCGCGACGAAATCCGCTTCGTCAGATGTGTTCATACTTGTCCACATCCGGAACAGGCACACGAGATTGCGACTGGCTCTGATTTTCGTCCCAGCGATTCCAAAACTTTACCAAACCAACCAGGAACCCCAGGCCATACGCCAAATGAAGAATCGCAAAAGCAATCGGAAGCAGAGGTAACAGTTGCCATTCGCTCTTTCGCGCGGAATGTATCGAGGCAGCTATGGCCGCGACGGCGTAGAGACTCGCAATTAGCGCAGTGGCGTACCCGGCCATTGGAAATATCGGCATCAGCAGCAGGCCAGCCGACAGAGCGACAACGAACAGTGGTGGTACGAACTGCCGCGGTTGCATCTGCCGCGGATGTTTCTGCATTACGCGCACTTTCCAGTAACCATATTGAAAGTACTGGCTACCGAGCTTTGCCAAGGTAGCGCGACTGTAATACCGGGAACGAATATCAGAGGCCAGCAGGATCTTTACACCCAGCTTACGCAAACGGTAGTTGTACTCGTCATCCTGGTTTCGCACCAATTCTTCGTCGAAGGGCCCTCCACGGTCGAGCACGGAACGCGTGTAAGCGGGGAAAGCAACTGTATCGGTAAACTGCGTACCGCTGTTCGCGATGCGGAATGAGGAGCCGCCTACGCCGAAGCGTGAACTCATCGCTATAGCTATCACTCGCGCCGTAAGCGAATCGCCAATTGTTTCTATCGGTCCGCCCACGGCGTCAACTTGCGTGTGCAAAAGATGCCAGACGCACTGGCGCACGTAATCCGGAGCCACCTCGCAGTGACCATCAATCCTAACGATGACTTCTCCCTTAGCTTGCCGCAGAGCAGCATTCAAGCCGGCCGCTACAATTTTCGCAGGGTTGTCGATTAGCGTCACATTCGGGCGCCGTTGCTGAAGCGAACCAACAATCTCTCGCGTGGCGTCATCAGACATGCCATCAGCGATTAATATCTCCATGCGGTCGTGCGGATAGTCCTGACAGGCGACGGAACCGACGCTTCGTTCAATGAAGGCAGCTTCATTGCGAACAGGCATGATCACTGAGACGAACGGATGGAGAGACGCGGATTTCTCACGCTGTTCGGTATCAGCGAAGCTCTGGATTTCTTTCTCGCTCAACATCGGTCGTTCAATAGTCAACAAGAGCCGTTCATTAGGGGACGAATTAGTTGTTCCAAAAGCTGCCCGCGTTTCTCCAGCGGGAATTCATCAAGAATGCGTTGCCTGATCGGGCCCCGTGCTTCTTCGGGATAAGTGAGAGCTTCTGCAATCGCTCGGGCGATGACCGGCGGCGCCGGCGTATCGACGAAGATCGCCGACTCCCCGGTTACCTCCGGTAAGGAACCGGCGCGACTTACCACGGGAACGCATCCCGCCAGCATTGCTTCGGCCACGCTCAAGCCAAAACCCTCATGAAGGGAGGGTTGAACATAAACCGAAGCCCGGCGGTAGTAATCGCCCAGGGCTTCGTCGCTCAACCACCCGGTCAACGTAACGTTTGGCGTCGCAATCGCTCGTAGATGTTCGACCGCGTCGTCCTTCCAGGCGCCGGCTAAAACAAAACTGACATCGGGCATCAGTGCTGCCGTGCGTACAAAAGCTTCGTGGCCTTTGCGCAACAAGTTAGACCGGTCCACGTTTCCCACTGTCAGCACCATTCGGTCCCGCTGCCCCTGGGGGAGCGAGACAAAAGGGTCAGGTACGCCGATGTAGATCGTGCGTATCTGACTCTTGGAGATAGATGCATTGCGTTCAGCCTCACTTTCACTGTAGTTGGAGAAAGTAATAAGCCGAGTGGCGATTTGCATGGTCAACCGGCTGACCCATTTCTTAATCCCGCCCCGCTGATGGCCGTAGCTAATCTGCGGCATGTTCGCGACATCGTAGCCGCCCACAACCAGTACCGAAGGCTTACCCGATAACCTCGCGAAAATGAAAGGCAGGAACGTATGCCAGGAAGCAAACCAGCCAAAGACCAGGTCATGCATTCTTACTTGCCGCCAGACGGTGGCGGGGTTTACCCAGCGCGAGCGCACGTAACACTCCGTAACCTGATAACGCTTTCGTAGTTCTGCCAGGTCGAGGCGTACAAATTGAGCGCCGCCGTTATGGACGAAGAGAATGCTTCGCAACTGTTCTGCCATTAGCGAGGGGGTGGTCGGCGACCGCAGAAAGTGATTTCCTGTATGCCGAACGCGTCTGCTGATCCAGATTCAGGAAAACCTCCTCAATGCTCGTCACATGACGTTCGAGACTGAATTTAGCTTCTGCTTGTCGCCGAGCAGAGGCGCCCAGGCGATGTCTGAGCTTCGGATCAGAGAGCAGCCTTACCAGCGACTCCGCTAGAGCATCCGCTTCTCTCGGCGTCACCAATAGCAATTGTTCGCCTTCGTCGACTAATTCCCTGACGCCTTCGATGGCGAAAGCGACAATCGGAAGCCCTGATGCCATCGCGGAAAGCAGGGTGAGCGGGCTCGTGTCTTTCTCGACCGATGTGAAGGCAAACACGTCCATCGCTGCCAACACCTCAGGCATATCATGGCGGTAACCGGCAAACCTGACTCGTTCCACCAGGCCAAGCTCCGCGGTCAGATTCAGTAGTTTGTTTTGATATGAATCCGTATCGAAGACGGGATCACCTACGAAAACTAAATAGGCGTTTGGCGATTCGCGAGCGATCCGAGCAAAGGCTTCGAGCAAATAATGCTGTCCCTTCCACGGCGTCATCCGACCCACATGACCAATGACTATTGCGCCGGCGGGCAGACCAAGCTCTGCTCGTACACTTGCACCATCGGTTCCCGGCTGAAACACATTTGAGTCCACGCCGTTAAGGATAACGCTGAGACGATCTTTGACGGGGTTCAACTGACGGCCTATCGCTGCGCCGTCTGCAATGATGTGATTCGGCAGCACTCGAGCCGCCAGCCCAAAAGCTCGACGATAAAGACCCAGGAAACGCTCCGAGATGAAATCCTGGACATGCCAGATGCAAGGTATGCCTAACTGCCGGGCTGCCAGGCCGCCGTAGAAGTGAGAAAACAAGCCTTTGGTTACAACCAGATGAGGTTTGGTTTGCGCGAGAAAGCGAGCCAGCCGGCGCGACGCAATGAGCATTGCGACCACGTCCCACAGCCAGGCCATCGGGTCTGGCAGACGCACGTCGTTTCTAATTCGAAAGCTGGTCGACCGCAGTTTGGGTTGGTCCAGAACATCGACTTGTATATGTAAACGCCGACAAGCCTCCGTTAGATCTCCTTCTTCCGGGCAAACTACTATCGGAGTCCAGCGCGCGGGATCGAGGTGTTGGACCAGGTAGAGTGTGCTGAATTGAACGCCTCCCATGGCAGCAGCGCATTCAACAAAGACTATCTTGCGTGGATCGCTCAACCGTCTTGCTTCGGAAATAGCAGAGTCAAACATACGTTTTCAAACCGCCCGGTAATCGAGAGCCGCTACTTGGTCGGGATAGGCAACCAGGGGCGCAGCATAGAGATTGCGAAGGTCAGGCGTTTGCTGCAACCAAACTTCTACCAGTGTCCAAACAAACCAGACTGGCAATACGAACTGCGGCAACACCTCGACGCCTTCCATTGCCAGGAGACCGCCGGCAGCGACGAACGATAGCAGCAGTGTGAAGCCTAAATCTCCGTGCTCGCCCCCTCCTCTAAGGTACGGTAGCAGCCGCCGCCCCAGGCGCAGCAGGGTGTAGATATAGCCGCCGAGGAAAATCAGACCGGCGATGATGCCCAGGTTAACGGTGACCTGAAGAAAATCGCTGTGTACCCAACCGGCGCTGGCCCAGCCGCTGCCAAAAGGAGACTCATAAGCTTGATTCAATGCGCCCGCAGCTCGATCCATGCGATCTGTTGCGCTTGAATCTATGGGGCGTCCCTGGAGGGCGGCGATACCAGAGAAAGCTCGTTCACTGGTCTTGGGAATAAACTGGTACCCTGCAAAGGCAACAACGAGGCATAGAAATGCGACTGCGGCGCCTCCCTTTCTAATCCCCAGCAAGCAGGCGATCACAACTTGAATTAATAGCAGCAGCCAAATGCTCCGGTAACCGCCAATATAAATCGCCACTATTTGTAGGATCGAGGCCGCGATGATGGCCGCACGATGAAATGAGTTGGGCCACCAACGCATCAGTACGACTGCACTCGGCAACGCCAGCACACAAACGAATGTGGCTGGAGCTCCTCCCCAAAACGAGAATTGCGCCCGCATGAAACCGTCTGCAGTCGTAACCGGATTCGGTTGACTCATGAATGAGGGAAAGAGTTTGGTTACTTCCGGGAACCAGTATTCAATCACTCCCATTAAGGCAATCCAGGTACTGGCGAAGAAGAAAGCCAGCAACAGGTAACGCCAGTAGCCCTTACGTTGCAGCACGACGGGGCCCACTACCATGAGTGGTACCAGTAACAAGAAGGCGCGAAACTCATTGAGCATCTTGTCCCATGACGCATCGCCGGCAATCAGCGGCCACCAAGCCAGGACGCAAAACGGAACCAGCAGCCACATCCAAAACGGAAGCGCTAAGCGTGTGGTCGCAACCAACTCGCGCTGGGCCAGGATGCAAAAAAAGAGTAGCCATAAGAGAATCTCGGCGGGATGGATGGTCAAGTCTTTTGTATATTGAAGCGAGCGATAGCCCAGGGCCAGTGTCAGCGCCCACAATACAAAGCCAAACCGAATGCCCCCCTCCCTGCCAAAAACGACGATCCCGCCAATCAAGGCTCCAAAGGCCACGATTAACTCGCGATAAGAGAGTCCTTTCCCGACCGCGTACAGATCCACCGCCACTACGATAATGACCATGAGGGCTATTCCGAAGATAGCACCCTTCTGTCGCTGGATTCCGGCTAATCGTTCAACCATTCATATCCCTCTCACGCTCGCCTCTCGGCACGTTCCAGGTTTAGGGTCCTAATAGTTCTTGCAGGCACCCCAGCTACGACACTTGCCGGAGCAACCGATCGCGTCACAACCGCGCCGGCGCCCACTATGCTTGATTCACCGATTTCGACGCCCTGCAGGATAGTGACATTGGCGCCGATGTAAGCGCCCCTGCGAATGATCACTGGCCCCTGACCAGTGGGGATAAACTCATCCCTCAGTGGGCTGGAGCCGGCATCAGTATGAGTCAGGATCATCACGCGGTGAGAAATCGTTACCTGGTTTTCGATAACGATCTTGTCCTGCAAATCCAAAAACAATTCCCGGCCAAAATAACAATCATCGCCCACTTCAAGTCTTTCATAGTAGCGCCACGGTTCACTATCACTATTGTGAATGACCAGTGGGGATCGAAAACGCACGCGTTGACCAATAGCTGCCCCGTACGCGCGCAGGGTCGGTGCGATCACCTGAGTGGGCATGAACATCAGGGGAACGTTGATACCCTCACCGCCATAAATTGCCGCGAACAATCTGGCCCAAACGCGAAAAAAGAAGTATAAAAGCTGCAAAACGCTTACTGTCGCCCCCTCATTAATCAATCCGAGTGGCTGTGAGCATCATCGAGCCTAAGTGGCGCTTCGCCAGGACTTGCCGAAAGGTCCAGCGATTCCAACTCCCACAGTTTCGCATGAGCCCAAAAGTCGTGAGTCGCATTCAAAGTCGCGATGAGCAAACCGCGATAGCCAGCCGTAAACCCGAGTCTCCAAAAGTAGAAGTAGGCGAAAACAGCCGGCGGACGCAACATGAGCTGGGTCCAACGAAAGCGTTTGCCCCGCTTTCGCAGTTCATCAGCCTGATAACGCGAATAGCGATCAATATTGCTCAACTGTTTGCTAATAGACGTCATACCAAAATGCAGGATGTGACTTCGCAACGTCTTTACTTCCCCAGGCAAGCTCACGTGAGCGTGGACTTCCTTGTCTTCGAAGCGACCCGCGTCACGCCGAAACAGACGCCAATGGTATTCCGGATACAAGCCGCACACCGATACCCATTTACCAAGAATGTAATGCTTGAAGGGTATCCGAAACCCATCTAGATTCGCAGGCGGATTATCGAGAGCCGCCTCAATCTCTTCCCGCAGCCCCGGTTCCAGAACCTCGTCGCTGTCGATTTGGAGCACCCATTCATGAGTGCACTGAGGGATGGCCCAGTTTTTTTGTTTCGCCGACTGAACATATTCGTGCTGAATGACGCGCGCACCATATTCGCGGCAAATATCGACCGTGCTGTCGGTGCTAAAGGAATCCACTACCAGGATCTCATCTACCCAACGGATGGATTCCAACGTCGGGCGGATGATCTCCGCGTTGTTGAATGTGGGCAGCAGGACGGTTATCTTTTTCGGCATATTAGATCTTTGATCAACCTATCGTGTCTCTATGCCCCGCGCGCGGGCTATAAGATAATGCGCCTCGTAAAAGCCATTCACGCGCTTCTTAAACCAATCAAGCGAGTCAGATGCCAGCATTGGCTCCCGCTTGAGGAGAAATCGATCTGTTTCCGGACCATTGCCCCAGCGTCCACCGACTATAACCGCGCAATCGTAGCCCGCACGCTTGACCGCGTCGCGTTCACGCTGCGTAAACAACCCACCAGGATAGGCAAAGGGAATAAACGTTTCACCCAGCTCCGCAATCGTCGCGCGCGAGTCAATCAGCTCGCGCTCCAGCGTTGTGCTATCCAATGCTGTGAGATCGGAATGAGTTACAGTGTGACTGCCCAGGCGAAAGCCCTGCGACTTGAGTTTGCAGAGCTCATCACGTGAAAGCAGATTGCCTGCTTTGCCGGCCGACATCCAGGACGCCGTCCTACCTAAGCTGCCCGTTACTACAAAGAGAGTTGCGCTAAAGCCGTTTTGCCGAAGAATCGGCGCCGCCGCGGTGAGAAAATCCCCGTGTCCATCATCGAATGTCAACACAACCGTGCGCGCAAGATCCTTAGCAGAGCTTATGCGACGGTAGCCTTCTTCGAGCGAAACAACGTCAAAGCGCAGCGCGGCCAGGACCTGCATTTGGGCGGCAAACTGCTCCGGCTTAACGGCGAAGCGATCTCCAGAAACGTTAGAGATACTGTGGTACATCAAAATGCGAAGACGATTTGCTCGCGCGTAAGAAGGCCAGTAATTTGGGTTAAGCAGTTTCAAAGTTTGGCGTGGAACGTGTCTGCTCTATCCCGGGGGTGGGGCGCGAAGTTTTGCAGAGAAACCCTTTTCCCCGACGATTCATAGGGTAGCGGGCGACTAATCATTGCTTTGTGGTGCGACTGGAAAAACTCATACAGTTCGTTTGCGACAGTTTCATGGCCCTTGTCGTTAAAATGGCCCAGAGCAATCCCATCGAACGAATAAAACTCATATGGATCGCCATCAAGCTTCAAACGCAAGCAATCGATCTGCTCTTGCGCACAGGTCGCTTGAAGTTTCTCCATGAACCTTAACTCAAACCGGTTATAGACCCTCCCAGGCCTATCTATGATAACAAGGTCAAAGGGAACCTTTTTCCCGGCCAGCTCTGCCTTCCATTTCCGGATCAGCGCGATTGTCCCCTGCTCGGAAGCTTCCCAGGCTCCGGCCCTGTCTACTCGTCCTCGCCGCTCTACATCGCCAGCTCCGGTTTCTTCGGCCGTTTGCTGGAAATTCGTTCTCATTCGGTAAGCACCTTCGTACAAGGTGTTGACAAGAACGGAATGGTCACGGACGGAATTGATCGTCCGCTTGAGCAAACCCGGTTTCGCCACCACATCCAGGATTGTGCCCGTGTTATCAACAAAGAAGCCGCTGTCGCTGCTGCCCGATGTCAACGCAACAAGGTCCAGGTTGTTATCCATCAGATCATTACCCATAAAAAAACATACGACCACGTGATCTACCTTAACGTTGGGCTCGAAGAACTCCTTCCACAGGACATACTGGTATGGTGTGCCTGTACCGGGAACGCCCCCGTTGATGGCTTCTATTTTTTGCCCGGTGCCGGTCAGCTTTTTCTCAAGACGGCTGGTGAAAAGACTTTCTGTTTTTACCTGGCGACCCTCTAAGAAAGAATCTCCCAGAAACAAGATTCGGTAGTTGTCGTTGGAGGCCTGACGCTCACGATCATGAAATCCCAGATTGTTTGTTTCGATCAGATTCTTGTTCTCGTTGTAATTCATGAATCTGATATGGGGAGGAAGTTTGAAGATCCTATCGTTATACAGCGAGAGGGTCCGGGTATTGCCGAGCTGAAAAGCTCGCATACTGATTTCGCAAAGCGCCAGGCCAATCCCGATACCGACCACGATTAGGATTAATCTGAGTAAAATCCTGCGCCTTGGGCCGGCAAGGGTTGTTACCGTCTCTTGTTCCTCTGCCATGCCTAGTTCCGATTTTATGTGCAACCGCTTTCCGAAGAGATTTCCGTAACGCCAAACCTTACTGCGGTCAGAAGCCCGGTGCAGGAAGCGCATCAATCGTCCTGATGCATTTGATTGAACCGTGTTTGCGACGCTCATCTAGTTTGTCAAACTTACTGAATCTGGTCTTAGCCTGGGCTCTAAAACTTCCGCTTCCGGACCGTCGTATACACGCAAGTACTGTTCGACGGTACGCGCCCAGGTAAACTTCGCCGCCAGTCTGCGATTGCCCATTCCAAGCGCCGAAAGTTCTTCCCGACGAGCTAACCAATCCTTCAAGCCCGATGTCAGACCATCGACTGAAGGCTCTACCAGCTGATTGATTGATTCTTCCAGGAATTCCGGCAGCCCACCAACTCGAGTGGCTAGTACTGGCTTTCCTGCGGCCATTCCCTCGAGAGCAACAATTCCAAAGGGTTCATTGCGCGAAGGTACAACAAGAAACAAGCAGCCATTTAGTAACTCCACAATCTGGCCAGGCTGTGCTCTTCCAAAAAAGTGAACGCGATCATCAAGTTTTGCTTCGTGAACAAGTCTCTTTAAGAGAATCTCATCCTCGCCGTCGCCGGCCAAAATCAGATCCACTTCGGGTTGTACTGCCGCTACCTGAGCAAAGGCGGAGATTAGCAAGTCAAAGCCTTTCTTTGACGTGAGGCGCCCATAGCTCAAAATATAGGGTCTCGGGTAACTGTAGCGAGCGGTACTATTGAAGAGTTCTAGATCCAATCCATTGTGCACTACATGACCCTTGCGAGCGATACCTGGCTCGAGCCTTTGTGCTTTCGACAGAAGATTGGAGGAGCAGGCCGTAACCGCATCAGCTTCATTTAGAAAAGTGCGAAGCAGTCGAGCGCCGGTATTAGCGCGCATTTTTTTGTTCTCAGCCTCGCCGAAAGCCGACCAACGCTCAATGTCATGTCCGTGCAGCGATACAACCAGGCGAAACTTAAAAAGATGTCGAAGAGCAAGCACAAAAGGCATCTGCGCGTCTGGAAAGTGGACGTTGACGACATCAGGCCGCAACTCTCTCATAGCGCGTAAGAGATACATTAAGGTTGCGGGATAGAAGTAAAGCGAACTCAGGAACAGATCGGGCCGCCAGTTGGTAAGGTCTCTTTTTCTTGGCCGTAGGAAGAGTCGTCTTTCGACCGTAACATCTTCGATCACTTCCCGCGCCGGCAAAGAACGTGGATAACGATTTGTAATCACGCGCACTTGGTGGTGTTGACGCAAAAGGTGCCGAGCAAGTGTATGAACAACGACCTGGAGGCCTCCTAACACCGGCGGATAGGACGAAGGAATCAATAAGATACGCAACTCGTTAATTCCTGGAGAGGCTTTGATAGACGTTCAGCATTTGGGGTAAGACGCGATCAAGTGTGAATTCGTCCAAAACTCGTTGACGGCCAGCTTGGCCCAGGCGCCGGCGTAAGGCGGGGTCGTGCAGCAAATGAATTACCGCTTCCGCAAGGGCTTTTGAGTCGCCTGGCGGCACGAGAATTCCGGTCACACCGTCCTCAACAACCTCTGGTAATCCACCCGTACGACTGGCTACGACGGGAAGACCAAAAGCCATGGCCTCAATCGCACTAAGGCCACCAGTCTCGTAGTACGACGGCAAAACAAAGATACTTGCCTTCCGGTAACATTCCGTTAACTCGCGCCAGGAAACATGCCCCAGCATATCCACATGGCGCGCAACCTCGCCGACCTGAAGCATCCGATTCAACGTCAAGTCATCTATCGACGTGTGGCGCGCGCCTGCAACAACGAACCGGGTCTGCGGGCACTCACGCGTGATCATTGGAACCGCATCTAATAAAACAAGCGTGCCCTTAACGTACGCGACTCGTCCCGTATAAAGCACCGTATTCGCACTACCGTTGCTGGCGTTGCGTTCGACGCCATCGGCTTGATCCAACATCCATGGGCTAATCGGGTTCGGTATCACCGAAATGCGGTCATTCCTCCACCGCAATTCGCTCGCAACCTCATGCGCCCGAAACAAACTTGGTGCAGTTACTCCGACGGCTGACCGCAACGATCTTATTTCCATCTTATGCAGCAGGTGTTCTCCTGCCTTAATACGTTGGCGACTATTCTTTGCAAAGACGTACTGTTCGCCATGAAGGCGAACGACAAGGGGAATGGCTCGTATGATTTGGCTGCTCAGGAGGAGCAGACCGGATTCGCATCCTTCAATGACGTCGATGTGTTCTTTCTCGATTAGCTCTTCCAAACAGCGCCGAAAAACAAGTGACCACTCCACCTCCCGCACCGGCAGCGCCATCCCACCGGGGAGTCGCAGTTTGTGAAGATACCAGTGCAGGTTTCCAAATGGCGCCCGAACCAGGTTGATCCCGTCTTCGCAAGTCGTTTCGTACCGGATTCCGTTCGTTAGAACGGTCACCTTATGGCCCTCTTTTACCAACGCCCTGCCAATAGTATTAATGTATGAAGCGATGCCGCCGCCGCTTGTGCTCCCGTGATAATCAACAGCGAGATAGCAGATATGCATCAGCGATACCTAACTCCACTAAGAACCAATCACATTGGGAAGACCAGAGTTGAGTGTCGAGACTCCGCTCACACCCCGTTCAGCTCTTACCCTTTCATAAACATCGAGAGTCGCTTTGACATTGTCTTCTATCTGGAACTTCTCCCGGGCTCGTTCGTATCCCGCGTTTCCCATCTCCGTTCTTCTCGCTGGATTACCCAGGAGCTCAATCATTGCCCTTGCCAAGGCATCGGCATCGTCAGGAGGCACCAGTAGTCCTGTCTTGCCATCTTCTACAACCTCAGCTAACCCTCCTGCATGCGTTGCAATCACAGGTTTTCCGTAAGCCATCGCCTCCAAGGCTGCCAGACCAAAGGTCTCATAGTAGGAAGGTAAGACGCAGAGAGCTGCTTCACGATATAAATGGGCCAGCTCTTCCGAGGAAAGATGACCAGTCTGGTTGACGTGAGACTCAAGGTCATAATCACGAATCAGTGAGTCGATCTCTACCTGTGGCAAAGTTGGATGCGAAGCTCCGGCCAGGACAAACTGCACGGACGGATGCTCCTTGATAACCAATCGCGCTGCTGCCAATAGGACTGGCACGCCTTTCGGACGGTCCAGGCGTCCAACGAAAAGCACAGTCAATTTATCTGTTGAGAGGTCGCTCGCTGGTTGAATCTGACCCAAATCAATAGAATTCAGGATTATCCCCATCGGGAGGCGCTTGCCACCTAGTTCCCGCTCGATCTCTTGGGCGTGAGCTTGACTCGGACTGATTAGGAAGGATGCTCGCCGCAATACCCTGCGTTGGAGAATGCGACTAA
>DASXQM010000022.1:0-6500 GCA_036507195.1 Pyrinomonadaceae bacterium
GCGGGCGGATAATGGTTCTTAAGGGCTGATGAGCTTCACCGGCGGCGAGCGCGATCAGGGCCTCACGCATGACAGCAATGCATTCTTTGATCGGAAGGAGTTCTAAAACCTGCGCATGACTCAGGACCAGGGTTTTCATAGAGATTCAGTCGGATTATCGTCTCAGTCTTCATAACCCATCGTGGTCAGGTAAGTAAATAGGTCGACAGGAAGTTGCGCCCCAACCTCCGAAGGTTTACGCTGCCGTCCGCTCCGCTCCCTGCAATCTTCTTCGCCTCGTTAGGGGCAAGATGTTTATAGCCTGTAACGGCAAACACCTCATTCTCCGTTCGGAGGAGCGGAAACCTGCTTGACTGGTCAACCGCAACCCCTTTCCGCTCCTCCGAACGGAGAAGGTCGTTGCTGGCATTCACGGCTATAGACATTTCACTCCTGACGGAGTGAAGAGCAGGCCATGAGAGGCTTGTCCTCTTTGATGTGATCAGCATGACCAAATAGCGATATCATAACTTCTCTCAACCCAGGGGACCGTAATGAGTCAAGTTACGAATTTGCCCGGCCTGGTGCTAATATTGGGTTAGATTTATCCAGTTTCAAGTTCCCCTCAGCTCCCCCAGAAAAAGTGAGTTGACGCACTGATCTTAGCAAGAGCGAGTCGGAAGAATGTTGTTGGTTAAGTCGTACGACACTGTCGTGAACCGTCAGCCTGAGGTGTTGAAAGGACTGGCGGCGGGGACCATTGGCGGGCTGGTCGCGTCATGGGTGATGGAGGAGTTCCAGTACGCCTGGGTCAAAGTGTCCCGCAGCATGCAGCAACTTCAGCAGAATGGATCGGATGACCCTTCGGCTGCCAACCATGCAGAGCAATCACAAAGCGGCGACGAAGAACAGGAGCCGGCTACGGTCAAGGCGGCTGAGATGGTCTCTGAAAAGATATTCGGCCATCAGTTAGCAAAAGATGAAAAAGTGATGGCTGGCGATGCCGTCCACTACGCGATCGGCGCGGCTTCGGCCGCAATCTACAGCATGACGGCTGAGTTGGTCCCGGAAGTGACGGTCGGCGCAGGACTTCCTTTCGGCGCTGCCGTCTGGTTGGTGGTGGATGAAGCCGCGGTGCCGCTGTTAGGGCTATCCAAAGGACCGACCGAGTATCCGCCGTCCACACACATTTATGGGCTCGCTTCACATTTTGTATACGGACTAACGACAGAGGTTGTGCGGCGCGCGTTACGCAGAACAATCTTGAGCTAGCGCTCTGACAGGAAAGAATGCCAAACAGGCGGATAATCGGTGAGCCTCCTGGCAGCATACGACAAGTAGACGTGCTACATGACTAAGACAATTTCGCGAGATGAGTTAAGTGAGAAGATTGATCGGGGCGATAGCTTCCTGCTTCTGGAGACTTTGCCAACCACGGCTTATCAACACGTGCACCTACCGGGTGCGATTAATATGCCGCCTGATCAGGTTAAGCAACTGGCTGCAAAGCTTCTACCTGACAAGCACGCTGATATTGTCGTTTACTGCGCCAATCCCACCTGACACGCCTCAGATAACGCCGCCCGTGAATTGGCGGCGCTGGGATACACTAACGTACGTGATTATGCAGAAGGCAAGTCTGACTGGATTGAGGCAGGGTTACCTACGGAAAGTGACCACAAGCACTGAATCGAATTACATACTTCCGCATGGCGCTGAAGCGCACTCAAAGCGAGACATCCGCTCATGAGTCAAAAACCAATGAGCGACGAAGCGTTGGGCAGACTCCAACGCGACACGTTCGGCTATTTCAAAAACGAAACCAATCTCCGGAACGGTATGGTCCCCGATAACACGCGAAAGGGATCGCATGCCAGCATCGCCGCGATTGGATTGGGACTCGCCTCTTATCCGGTTGGAGTTGAGCGGTTTTTCATTTCGCGCGAGGAAGCGGTCGATCGCGTCCTGACGACGTTGCGCTTTTTTTGGAACAGCCCGCAAGGAAAGGAGCCTGATGCGACGGGCTACAAAGGCTTCTACTATCACTTTCTTCACATGGATACGGGGCGTCGCGCGTGGGAATGCGAACTTTCGACTATTGACTCCGCTATCCTCATCGCCGGTGCGCTTGCGGCTGCTACCTACTTCGACGGACAGTCTGAACAAGAATACGAACTTCGCACAGTTGCTGACGATCTCTATCGACGCGCCGACTGGAAATGGGCGCTCAACGATAATGGAAAGGTTTCAATGGGCTGGAAGCCCGAATCCGGCTTCTTGCCTTACTGCTGGGAGGGCCATAACGAGGCAATCTTGCTTCATGTGCTTGGTCTTGCTTCGCCTACGCATCCGCTGCCGGCGGAAACTTACAAAGCCTTTACCTCGACGTACAACTGGAAAGAGATCTATCACTATGAGTTTCTTTACGGTGGCCCATTGTTCATGCATCAGCTCTCCCACCTGTGGATAGACTTTCGCGGCATGCAGGACGAGTTCATGCGTGAGCACGGGATCGACTATTTCGAGAACAGCCGCCGCGCCACTTACGTGCAGCAACAATATGCGATCGACAATCCTCAGGAGTTCAGAGGCTATGGTGAAAATGCCTGGGGAATCACCGCGTCGGACGGACCCGGTCCGGCAGTGCTCAAGATCGACGGTATTGAGCGCCGGTTTTTTGACTATGAGGCAAGAGGGGCGCCTTACGGACCAGACGACGGCACGCTTGCTCCCTGGGCAGTTGTTGCTTCATTGCCTTTCGCGCCGGAGATCGTCTTGCCGGCGCTTCAGTATTTCAATGATGTCTATCCCGAGATGACGAGTAAGTATGGATTTAAGTGCAGCTTCAACCCGACGTTTATCGAAGACCATCAAAGTGAGAGAGGTTGGATCTCTAAAGGCTATTACGCCCTGGACCAGGGGCCGGTTGTGATCATGATTGAAAACTATCGCACCGGATTCTTTTGGGAGCTGATGAGAAAGTGTCGTTATCTAGGGGATGGTTTACGCGCCGCGGGATTTATGGGTGGCTGGCTGTAGGCAAAACGTCATGAAGTCATCTATGAAGCGTCGTTCGCTGTCAAGAAGTTTTTGAACAGAGTTCGACTGTAACGCCGAAGCGCCTCTCTTGGTGATTGTTTGTCTGCTCTTTGAGATGAGACTGTTAGTTTAGTGTTACCGCCGTTTGCGGTCCTCAACAGAGCAAGGCTGACAAGCCACGCTCAATCATCTATGCGGTCATCGTCCATGAGGTTTACTTCGCTCTCTCGTAGCTGCCCGCCGAGCGAGCCCTAACGAGCTCGGCGAGGCGGGCAGCGGCGCTAGCTAAGCGCCTGGAGAGGCCGACTGCCCAATCAGTACCTCAGGCACACTAGGTGGCCCTTGACCTCGGCGGGCAAGCCGGACTGCGACGGCTCGACGTCGGAATTCCGCGTAGTCGATCTCATCACGCATCATGATGTAGGCGCGGATGAGTAGTTTCCTGGCAGCTGCTACTTTGGCCTTTGGCCGGCCGCGGCGCTCTGCCAGTCGTTTATAGAAACGCTTTAAGTCCTCGTCATAACGAACTGCGGTGTGGGTTGCCTCCACCAGCAGATAACGCAGCAGGCGTGAGCCGGCTTTGCTGATCCCCAGAAAGTGCTGTCGCTCTGCCGAGGATCGTTCGACCGGATCGAAGCCGGCGTAGGCGACCACCTTGCGCGTATTGCGAAAGCGACTGACTGGTTGCAGCGTGTGCAGCAGGCAGAGCGAAGTCAGCAAGCCAATGCCCGGATGAGTCCGTAAGCGCTTGATGACCAGATCATCTTTGCTTTGAGCTTTGCACCAGACCATTGTCTCCAACAGTTGTTCATTGAGCGGCTTCATCAAGGCAAACCAGTGGTCGCGTTGCCAGTGCAACACTGGAGACATCTCGGCGAGCTGGAACTCCTGCTGGCCCACTTGAGTAAACAACCGTTTACCCTTGGCCAAACCGGCTTGCAGGGCGATGGCCTGCAGGCTGTTTTTAGCCATGGTGCGCAGCTTGATCAGCTTTTGCCGATAACGCAGCATGCGCAGTACTTCGCGACTCTGTGCTGTCGGCCGATGCAAACGAGGAAACTCATTGTGGACCATTAAATCCCAAATAAGTTCCGCGTCGCGCCGATCGTTCTTCTGCCGCCAACGAGCCCGACGGCGGATCTCGGTGGCATGTCCGAGCAAGACTTCGCAACCCAGTTGCTCGAGCAGCGCTTCGAACCAGGGGCTGTAACCACTGGCTTCCAGGCCGATGATCACGGGTCCCTGGAACTGTTGGTAAAAAGCGCGTACTGGTTCTTTGTCCTGGTGCTTCAGTTCAGTTATGACCAGTTCCCCAGTTTCGGTTTTCAAATAACAGATCGTTTGTTGTCGTGCATGAAAGTCAACGCCGATATATATTGTGTCCATAGCGCCTCCTTTCAGTCTCTTGTCTTGAGCTGCGGTGAGTCTAGCACTCACCGAGGGAGGCGCTTGCTTCATAACATCAGTACCACCTCGCGGTAGCGGGTGGGTAAATGCGGCGCTGCCTCTGCGGTGACGCGGCGGGGCACAAGTGCCCTATCTAAACGGCGAAGAGTGAGTAGCGCCGAGACATAAAGAGATTTTCCATATCTCATTTTTCATTTCAAATTTTTCATTTTGCCATTGCCCAAAAAACTCCCCACATGCCGTTTAGATAGGGCACTTGTGCCCCGCCGCGCGAGGCGGACAAGTCCGCTTTCTAAACGATGGGCACAATGAAGTCAGTACCACCTCGCGGTAGCGGGTGGGTAAATGCGGCGCCGTCTCTGCGGTGACGCGGCGGGGCACAAGTGCCCTATCTAAACGGGACGCGAAACGGGGCGCGAAACGGGCGCGCGCGATGGGGCACAAGTGCCCTATCTAAACGGGGCGCGAAACGGGGCGCGAAACGGGGCGCGAAACGGGGCGCGAAACGGCGGGCTGAGAAACTTCCGGATCAATGAAAAATGAAAAATGAGAAATGGAAAATGGAAAATCGCTCTTTCTAACACTTGATGAAGGTCCTCCTCCTAAACCAGTGCTTTTCTCCTGACGTGATGGCGACGGCCCAGCAGCTTACGGATCTCGCTGTCGGGCTTGCCAGGGAAGGACACAACGTCACAGTAATCGCGAGCGATCGCGGCTACGATGATCCCTCCAGGCGCTTCCCGCGCCGGGAAACCTGGAACGGGATCAAGATCATTCGTATTCCCTCGCTCGCACTGGGAAAGGAAACGAAATGGCGCCGGGCAACAAATTTCGCAAGTTTCCTCTTTACCTGCTCGTTAAGATTATTACTGCTGCCCCGGTTTGATGTAGTCGTCGCCTTAACCTCGCCACCGCTAATTTCCTTGCTCGGCTCGATGTTTGTACGCCTGAAAGGCGGCAAGTTTTTCTTCTGGGTAATGGATCTCAACCCTGACGAAGCAATCGCTGCCGGTTGGTTAAAGGCAGATTCACTTGTTGCAAAACTCTTCGGCCGGCTCTTGCGCGCAAGCTTGCTGCACGCTGAGCGCATAATCGCCCTCGATCACTTCATGAAACAGCGGATAGTGGCTAAAGGAGTTCCTGAGAATCGCGTAACAGTTTTGCCTCCCTGGGCACATGAGGAGAGCGTGACGTTTGACCTGCAGGGAAGAGAAACGTTTCGCCGGCAGCATAACCTCCTCGATAAGTTCGTGGTGATGTACGCCGGTAATCACAGTCCCTGCCATCCACTCGATACCTTAGTTGAAGCGGCGCGTACTTTGGCCGGCAAAAAGGAGATAGCGTTCTGTTTTGTGGGTGGTGGCAGCGAACAAAAAAAAGTGGAAGATTTTGCCAGGCGCAATGGTTTAGAGAGTATTAGTTGTTTTCCGTATCAACCCTTCGACATATTGGCAGCATCCCTTTCGGCCGCGGATCTGCACGTGGTTGTAATGGGTGATAAGTTTGTTGGCATAGTTCACCCGAGCAAACTCTATAATATTCTGACGATTGGCAGCCCTTTTCTTTATATCGGACCCAAAGAAAGTCACATCAGCGAGATTGCTGCGCAAAGCGGTGGGCGCTACCGCGTCTATGCGGCAACGCATGGCGACGTGGGGCGTGTGGTTGCGTGCATTGAGGAGGAGGTAAGACGCCTTCCTAATGGAGGACGACAGGTTCCCGAGATTGCCGCAACATTTTCCCGCAAGGTTTTGCTACCGCGCCTGGTGAAGTTGCTGGAATGCCAACCTGAGTTGGAGGGCCAGGTTTCCGACCAGTCAGGTCAAAGATTCAACTTTTGGAGGGCGCAACAATAACGCTGAAATTAGCGAACGCTTTCAGCGTTAATTATTGCGCGCTCCAAAAGTTGAGTGTTGGGCCGGTCGCCACTGCTCCCCGGTCCGTATTCTTCGACCCACGATGTTGAGCATCGCGGAACGGACCAGGTCGCTACCGCTCCCCGTTCCGTATTCGTCGACCCACGATGCCAAAGTTTTGCTTACGCTCCTTTGTCTTCAGCAGGAAGCGAGCTGTAG
>DASXQM010000023.1:0-8526 GCA_036507195.1 Pyrinomonadaceae bacterium
CCGTGCTGTATGTGGACAACCGAGCATCCTGCTTGCTGATGAGCCTACCGGCAATCTTGATTCAACTAACGGCGAGGCTGTGATGGAACTCTTGCGGGATTTGCACCGCGGCGGGGCAACCATCTGCATGGTCACTCACGACGCGCGTTACGCGCAGCACGCCGATCGCATTGTGCACCTGTTTGACGGCCTGATCGTTGAAGAAGAAGCAGGCGCTAACCGGCGCGAAGTGGAAGATGCAAAACGTGAAGCGAAAGAGAATGGGGTGGGAGCGATACCATGATTAGCCTGCGCAACGTAGAAAAGGCTTTCTCGCATGGTCCGGCGAAGACCTATGTGCTACGCCGCGTCGACCTGGATATACAGCCCGGTGAGTTTGTTTCGATCATGGGCCCCTCCGGCGCCGGCAAGTCAACGCTGCTGCACATCCTTGGGATGCACGATCCATCCTGGACCGGCGAATACTATTTTGACGATGAGGCGGTGCACAAGCTTGATCAGAAGAAACGCGCCGCCCTGCGCAATCGCAATATCGGGTTTGTCTTTCAAAGCTATCACCTGCTCGACGATCAAACGGTCTTCGAGAATCTCGAGTTGCCGCTTTCCTATCGCGATGTCGGCAAGAAAGATCGGCAGTCAATCGTCTGCGACACGCTGGATCGATTTCAAATCGTCGGCAAAAAAGACCTCTTCCCCAGTCAACTTTCGGGCGGCCAGCAGCAACTTGTCGGTATCGCTCGCGCGGTGGTAGCAAACCCGAGAATTATTCTTGCCGACGAACCGACAGGAAATCTGCATTCCAGCCAGGGCAAAGAGATCATGGACATGTTCAAGAAGCTGAATGAAGAAGGCACTACGATCGTCCAGGTGACGCACTCCGAGGTCAATGCGGAGTATGGCAACCGGATCGTGCGGCTCGAAGACGGTTGGATCGCCAAAGAGTAATCAATGTAATGGGAAGTCTTATGCATAGCTCGAGCTCACTCACGTTGCCGCCACCGCCTTCGCCGACGCCGCGCGCTTTGATCGCCGACGATCAACCAGACGTACTGACCGCGCTGCGTTTGCTGTTGAGAAATGCCGGGTACCAGACCAAAGCCGTGACTTCTCCGGCGGAAGTGCTGGATGCAATCAAGGAAGGCGACTTCGATCTGGTCCTGATGGACCTCAACTACGCCCGCGACACCACCTCGGGACAGGAAGGCCTTGATCTAATTACGAATATTCAAAACCTGGATAGCGGGCTGCCCATCGTGGTGCTCACTGCCTGGGGCTCGGTTGAGCTAGCCGTCGAGGCCATGCACCGCGGCGGGCGCGACTTCGTGCAAAAGCCATGGGACAACTCACGCCTGCTAAAGAGCCTGAACACGCAGATCGAACTCGGCCGCAAAAATCGTCTACAACAGCGTATTGATGCGGAAAGCCGCACCGAGAGTGACAAGCTTCATTATGAGCTGGAAGAGTCGCAGGAGATCCAGGCAGCGCTGATGCCGAAAGCACTGCCCGAAATCGATGGGTTTGAAATCGCGATTGCATGGAATCCAGCGCGGGCTGTCGGCGGAGACTATTTCGACGTACTGAAATTCAGTGAGCGCCACACAGCCCTCTGCATCGCGGACGTGGCCGGCAAGGGAATGCCGGCGGCGCTTTTGGTGTCGAACGTGCAGGCTGTCCTGAAGTCTTTTGCGTCGGACGTGTTGTCCCCGGGTGAGCTGTGCGCCAGAGTCAATAGCATCATGTGTGACAACACCGTGTCGCATAGATTTATCACCTGCTTCTATGCGCTGCTGAACACTCACAACCGAAAACTCTCCTACACGAACGCGGGCCACTGCCCACCCATGTTGATTCGTGATGGCGCGTGCCTGCGAATGAAGGAAGGTGGACCAGTGCTCGGCATCCTTCCCGATCGCCGTTACCTGCAGGGTGAGATTGATTTGCAGAGCGGCGACTGGCTGGTGCTCTTCACGGATGGTGTAACCGAAGCGCGTGGCCCTTCGGGCAGGGAATTTGGCGAAGACCGTCTCGAGGAATTGCTGAACCAATTACTGAATGGGGCCCACAAACTCCGCGCCGCTGAGCTGCGCGATCGGATCATGGAAGCCGTAAAGGAATTCAGCGATGGCGAAGTCTACGACGATGCAACCTTGATGATAGTCAGAGTCGATTGAAGATCAGGGAGGACTGCGATGGATTCACTGCTGCGGGATCTGAAATTCTCAGTTCGCTCCCTCATGAAACGTCCTGGCCTCACAGTCATTGCCATCGTCACGCTGGCGATTGGTATTGGGGCCAACAGCGCCATCTTCAGCGTTGTTAATGCGCTGTTGGTCAAGCCGCTACCTTTTCCCGATCCGGATCGAATCGTAGCGCTCTGGGATAAGGTTCCCAGTCGGGGAGTTGAACGCAACGAAGTCTCCATTGCGAACTATCTTGATTGGCGCGCCCAAAATAAATCACTCGAGCAAGTGGGAATCTATAGTTGGTGGAGCACCAACCTCACCGCGTCTGATTCGCCAGAGCGCGTGCAAGGCTTCCAGGTCACGGCGAATTTTCTCGACGTCCTGGGCGTGAAGCCATTGCTGGGTCGCGGTTTTTCTGCGGAAGAGGAGCAGCCCGGCAAGGACGCTGTGGCATTGCTCACTTATAACCTGTGGCAACGTCGGTTCGGCGCGGATCCCAACATTGTCAACAAGACAATCTCTGCAAACGGCATAAGCCGGACTGTCGTTGGCGTAATGCCGCCGGACTTCAACTATCCCAAGGGCGCAGAGATTTACGCTCCACTCCCAATGACGCCGGAGTTGATGCGCAACCGCAACAACCACAGCTACCTCGCGATTGGTCGGCTAAGGCCGGGCGTTTCACTACCGGCCGCACAAGCCGAGTTCAACACCATTGCCAGCCAACTCGAGAAACAATATCCCGAAGCAAATACCGGCCGGGGCGTTGTGATCTATCCCATTCTGAAAGATACCGTCCGAATGTACTCGACCGCGCTGTGGGTAATGATGGCGGCGGTTGGTTTCGTCCTGCTGATTGGCTGCGCCAATGTTGCCAACCTGATGCTGGCACGCGCGGCCGGGCGGCAGCGAGAGATTGCGTTGCGGACGGCCCTGGGAGCAAGCCGCTGGCGAATAATCCGGCAACTCCTTACCGAAAGCGTGCTGCTCGGTCTCGCCGGTGGCGCGCTTGGAGTGCTCGTCGCCTACTGGGGAGTGGATCTCATTCGCACGGGAAATCCCGGCGAAGCGGCGCGCTTCGCGGCCGGCTGGAGCCATCTGGGGATCAATCTTCCAGTGTTGGCGTTCACCTTTTTGTTGTCTGTGTTGAGTGGCGTGGTGTTTGGGTTGGCGCCGGCGTGGCAGCTTTCCAAACCGGATCTGAACAGTGCTTTAAAAGAAGGGGCGCGGCAGGCGACTTCAACTTCCCATCGACTGCGTGGCCTGCTGGTGGTTTCGGAAGTTGCACTCTCGCTGATGTTGCTGGTGAGTGCGGGACTGTTGATTCGAAGTTTTCTGCAGCTGGTCAAGACTGATCCCGGCTTCAATTCCGAGAATTTATTGACGATGAATCTCGTTCTTCCGCGGGCTAAGTATAAAGAGGAGCCGCAACGAATAGCCTTCTATTCGCAACTCGTGAAAGGCGTTGAGTCAGTGCCCGGCGTAAGCTCGGCTGCCCTAGTAAATCACTTACCGCTGGGTGGAAGTAATTCGTCTACGAGCTTTCTGGTTGAAGGTCTTGCCGAACCACCACCCGGACAGGAGTTTGACGGCCGCTATCGAGTTTGCACTCCCAATTATTTTCAAACGATGGGTATCCCAGTCTTGAAGGGCCGCACCTTTACTGATCAGGACCGCGCCGGTGCGCAACCGGTAATCATCGTCAACGAAACTCTGGCGCGTAAGTATTGGCCCAACGATGATCCGATCGGCAAGCTTATGCGCGGCACCGGCCCGCTTCAGGAAAACCCCTGGATGCAGGTTGTGGGCGTCGTGCGGGACGTGAAGCATGAAATGAATCTTCCGGTGACCGCAGACTTTTACGTACCGCATGCTCAGGATGGGTGGAGTTCGATGGTGCTGGTAGCGAAAACCAGGGTCGAGCCTGCAGCTATGGCGGTGCCGATCCGACAGCAGGTATTGGCACTCGACAAGGACCAGCCCGTCTTTGATGTGCACACCATGCGCGAAGTGCGCGCAATCTCGTTGGCTCTTTACAGCTTTTCTTCCGTCATGCTGAGCATCTTTGCCGGCGTGGCTTTATTGCTCGCAGCTATCGGCATCTATGGCGTGATGTTCTATGCGGTGATGCAGCGCACGCAGGAGATTGGCATCCGCATGGCGCTTGGTGCGCGCGCGCTGGACGTCTTGAAGCTGGTTGTCAAAAACGGAATGTCACTGGCGCTAATCGGTGTGGTTGCGGGATTAGCCGGCGCCTTCGCCTTAACGTGGCTACTCGGAAGTTTATTGTTTGGCGTCACGCCGACGGACACCGTTACCTACTTGATCGTTACGCTTGGCCTGCTCCTGGTTGCGTTGCTGGCCTGCTACATTCCGGCCCGACGCGCAACGAAAGTCGATCCGCTGGTGGCGCTGCGATACGAGTGAAGTCAGAACAGCGAGCGGAGCGACCGGTTGCAGGTTAGGGAAGAGGGAGTTGACCTTACAAATGAGCCGAGACGCTGCCGCTCGAGATTCTGTATGGCGAGTGCGATTGAAGCAAAGCGTTGCCGGCGATGAAAGTGCCAAGGAGATAGCTCATGTTTGGAACTCTTAAGCAGAATTTAACCTATAGCGTCCGCACGTTGTTGAAGAACCCCGGCTTCACGATCACGGCCGTGCTCACGCTCGCGCTGGGTATTGGCGCGACGACTGCGATCTTCAGCGTTGTCTATGCGACGTTGTTCGAGCCCTTGCCTTATCCGAAGTCTGAGCAGCTCATGATGATTTGGTCACGCGCTGGCAGTGACGCGCGCAATGTAGTTTCGCCGGGCGACTTTCTCGATTGGAAGAAACGAAGCAAGTCATTTCGGGACATGCAAGCGTTTGGCGGCGCCGGCTCGTTCAATCTCGCCACGAAGGACCGACCCGAGCAGGCCGAAGGCGGCGCCTGCACACCAGGCTTCTACACGATGGTGGGAGACAAAATGTTTCTGGGCCGTGATTTCCTGCCGGAAGAAGGTCAGCCTGGCAACGATCACTTCGTGATCCTCATGCACCGATTATGGAGTCAGCGCTTCGGTGCTGATCAGAACATCGTCGGCCGGCAGATTCGCATGAATGGCGAGCCATACACAGTGGTGGGAGTGTTGGCGCCGGGTCTTGCGGATCGTGGCGTGTCAGGGCTGATGGTGCCCATGGCTTTCAAGCCAGAGCAGATCAATCACGATAGCCACTTTATCCTGGTGATGGGTCGCTTGAACGATGGTGTATCGCAGGCTCAAGCGCAAGCGGAGTTGAGTGGGATCGCGGAGCAGTTGGCCCAGGAGTATCCCACGTCCAACACAAACTGGGGTGTCGCCGTCGAGCCGTTGCACCTCGACTTTCTTCCTAACACAACCCGCACGAGGCTCTGGCTCCTGCAGGGTGCTGTCGGCTTTCTGCTGCTGATTGCGTGCCTAAACGTCGCGAATCTGTTGTTGGCTCGCGGCGCAAAGCGGCAACGAGAAGTTGTGCTGCGAGCGACGCTCGGCGCGACGAGCGGGCGGCTCTTTGGCCAACTGCTGACCGAGAGCTTCGTGCTGTCTTTGGTTGGAGGCGCACTCGGTGTGCTGCTGGCCGGATTGTTGATGGACGCGATCATCGCGATCATGCCTCCCGGCCTGCTGCCGCTTGAGGCTGAGATCCGAATCAGCATTCCTGTGCTCCTATTCACGATCGCGGCAACGATGTCAGCGGGATTGATCTTTGGCTGTCTTCCGGCCTGGCAAGCGACACGTCTCGATCTAAATGAAGTTTTAAAGCAAGGGGCACGCAGCGCCGGTGGCGGGCGTCGGCGAGTGGGGCGCGCTCTCGTAGTAGCTGAGTTTGCTTTGGCGCTGACGATGCTCGCCGGCGGCGGACTCGCGCTAAAGAGTTTTTGGAAGCTGACGCGCGTGGATCTGGGCATTAAGACCGATCACGTTCTCACCTTCAACCTGCCGGTACCCGAGAGTCGATTCACTCAAGCTGAAAGAATTGCTCCTTACTACCGTCAACTACTAGAGAAGATCGAGTCCGTGCCCGGAGTGAAGAAGGCCGCGCTTACAACAGGTATTCCAACGCGCGGCACCGGGATTGGCATGGGGTTCACGATTGTTGGTGCACCGCCGGTCGATCCGTCCGCGCGTCCGGGCGCCGGGTTTCAGATAGTCACGCCCGGGTATCACGACACGTTTGGAATTCGCGTAGTCAAAGGCCGCAGCTTCGATGAAGGCGACACAGCGGCCGGCCCGCGCGTCGCAATGGTGAACGAGAAGTTTGTTAATCGCTACTTCGCCGGCGTCGATCCTCTGCAGCAACGCGTAGCCGTCAATCAATTGATCCCTTTCGGCAAGCCTGGCCCACCAGTCGAGTGGCAGATCGTTGGTGTTTTTCACACCGTGCGGAACGATGGCGTGCGCGACGACTATCCGGAGATCGATGTGCCGTTCTGGCAAAGCCCGATGCCACGCGTTTCGGTCGCGGTGCGAACCGACGGCGATCCCAACAATGTGATCGAGAGCCTCGCGACCGCAGTGAATTCAATCGATCCGGATCTGCCGCTCGCCGGCGTCAAGACAATGGACCAGATCGTCACAGAACAACTCGCTCCCGATCGCTTTGCGATGGTGTTGTTTGGAAGCTTTGCAGTGATGGCACTGTTGCTCGCGATGATCGGCGTCTATGGCGTGATGACCTTCGGCGTAGCCCAGCGAACGCAGGAGTTTGGCCTGCGCATGGCGCTCGGTGCGCAACGCTCGCGAGTGTTGAATCTTGTCTTGAAGGAAGGAACGATTCTGGCAGCCCTCGGATCGATCGTCGGCCTGGGTGGAGCTTATTTGGTGGGCCGCGCCATGCAGTCGACCTTGTACGGCGTCGAGGCGCTCGATGTGCGCGCATTCGGAGTTGTAGCCCTGGTGTTGCTCGTCGCTGCTTTGCTGGCTTGCTTTCTCCCGGCATGGCGCGCCAGCAGAGTCGAGCCGATGGAAGCGTTGCGACACCAATGAAGGTTGAATTTGCGGATTGCGTATGTGTGGTTCAAATGCCCTATGTCCGATGTGCTCCGTTCCAGCGCGACGCGCGACCAAGGTCGATCCGTTAGTGGCACTCAGGTACGAGTAAAAGGGAACTGTAGGGCCAGGACCCTTGGTACCCATAGGACTTATTGGACCTATAGCCCAGGCGGTTCTGACAGGAAGAATGATCGAGGTCTCAAATGCACTCCTTAATAAGAGACATCCGATACGCTTTCAGGAATTTCTTGAAGCGGCCGGGCTTCACGGCCATCGCAGTCGTCACCCTCGCGCTGGGCATCGGTGCCAACACGGCAATCTTCAGTCTGGTGAACACGGTGCTGCTGCGGCCCCTGCCGGTTCCACATCCCGAACAACTGATCGAAGTTTACGGGACCTTTCACAACGGCGCGGATTACACCATTCAGTCTTATCTCAACTACAAAGACTATCGCGACCGCAATGAGGTGTTCTCGGGGTTGCTGGCCTATCGGTTTGCCCCCATGAGTATCAGTTACGAAAGTCGCAACGAACGCGTTTGGGGTTACCTCGTTTCCGGCAATTACTTTGAGGTGCTCGGGGTCCAGCCATTCCTGGGTCGTTATTTCGCACCTGAAGAGGACAAGACGCCAGGCTCACATCCGGTCGCGGTAATCAGCTATGGCTACTGGCAAAAACGCTTCGCTTCTGACCGAGGCATAGTCGGTCAGGCTATGACACTCAATGGCCACGTGTTTACGGTTATCGGTGTCGCTCCCAAAGGTTTTAGCGGGACGGAAGTCGCTTATGCGCCCGAGCTGTTTGTCCCCATGATGATGGCGCGAGAGGTTGAGCCGGGTAGCGATTGGCTGGAATCCCGCGATGGCGACAATCTCTTCGTCGTGGGTCGCCTCAAGCCGGGCGTTACGCCGGCACAGGCTGAAAGCGTGCTCAAGGCCATTACGCTTCAGCTCGGCAAAGAGTACCCGCAGGAAAATGAAGGACGAGGTGTTGCGCTTCTGACACCCGGTCTATTTATTCCCGACATACGCAACTCAGTTATCAGCTTCAGTGTCGTACTCATGGGAGTTGTCGGACTGGTGTTGCTGCTGGCTTGCGTCAATCTGGCGAATCTGTTGCTGGCTCGCGCTACCGAACGGCGCAAAGAACTCGCTATCCGTCTGGCGGTGGGCGCAAGCCGCGCCCGCATCATACGGCAGCTGGTGACGGAGAGCGTGCTGCTGTCACTTGCTGGTGGTTTGGGCGGCCTCTTGTTGGCGGCGTGGATCAATGGCCTGGTCGCTGCGATCAAGTTACCGACTGATATTGCGCTGGTGTTCGATCTACGTTTG
>DASXQM010000024.1:0-15096 GCA_036507195.1 Pyrinomonadaceae bacterium
CGCAATCTCAAAGACTGCCGCTTGCGGTGAAATCGACGCGCTTGATCCGGGTGGCTTTGGGGCTGTCACGATCACCAAGTCGATCACTATTGACGGTACTGGGACGTTTGCTTCGATTCTTGCGTCGCTGACTACCGGCATCATCATCAACGCCGCTGGAACTGACGTGATCACGATCCGCGGCATTTCCATTAACGGATTCTGCAACGGCATTCGCGGCATGAACATTCTTCAGGCCAAGACCGTGAATATTGAAGATTGCGTAATCTTCAGGTTTGTGAATGAAGGCATTCTCGTTAACGAGAGCAGCGACATGACCCTTAACGTGAGAAACTCCGTAATTCGGGACAACACCGGCGACGGAATCAGCACCGTCACCAGCTCGGCGTCGCTGAAGATAAAAACCACTCTCGACAATGTCCGCTTGTCGGGCAACGGGAATGGCCTGCATGCCAGATCGGGCTCGCTGGTTACGGCCCGCAACTCAGTCTTCTCGAACAACACAACCAACGGCATTTTCGTAGATGCCGCAGGCGCGCAATTTGGTTTTGTCTCCGTTTGGGCAAGTCAGATCTCAAACAACGGCGCTAACGGCGTCCGGGCCGGTAACGCAGGTAACCTTGGCGGCTCTGGCGTTGAAATTGCCCAGAACCAAATTAACCGCAATACCGGTAATGGCGTGTTGCTTAGTACCGGCGGGGCCGTTAATACATTCTCGAACAACGGGATCTTCGGTAACGGCACCGACGGGTGTGCGGGCTGCGTTCCGGTTGGTCCTGGCAGCTAACAACTGCCCAGGTGTCTGGCTCGCAGAGTTCCAATCCGCTATAGCTTTGGGACTAATGGCGTACAAGGCGTTCGAGCGGATACGGCAAGGTGGCTGGTCTGAAAGCAATGACCGGCCGCCTTGTTGCGCGTTTGCGGGCGAAATCCAGGAAAACTGACGCTCTGCATCCCGGTGTGAAACATTAGTGCCGCCCCGGTCGACAGGGATTTGTTAGAGCATTGCATTTGGTTGGGGGTCTAGATGAGGTTTTTCATTACTGGATTAATTCTGATCTCAGTCGTTACTGTTCCGGTAGTTGCTCTTCAAGCTCCTTCCCACCCAACTGCCCCACTCCCGGCACAGGCTGCGAATCTCACTGGTCGCTGGCGAGTAAAGTTCTCCCTAACAGGCATCGGAGAGAAGAATTTGGTATTCGACTCGCAGACCAAAGGCTCCGGGTCTTTTCTGCTTCTGGATGCTGGTACGGATGAGAAAGCCGTGGCCTCTCCCCTCCCGGCAGTGTGGTCTCAGACAACGAATGACCGCGTAAACTTTGCGGGTGAGGTGGAATTGCCGCTGGGCACCTGCTGTCGAGAAATAGGAACGCTGATCTTCAAAGGTAAGTTTAAGTCAAGGGATTCCATCTCAGGTAAAGCGATCTTTATTGCCAGCACCGAAAACGAAGATAATTTCAATGGCTACACTTCAACGGTCGGCACTTTCACTGCTGCCCGTATGCTTGATAACGAGTGATCCAATAAAGTTGCGAAAGAAGCTACACGCCTCAGCTGTATCAACCAATCGCAATCCTGCGAACCGCTAGCCGTGCTTGACCGTACTTTGACACTTGACTAAACTGCCGTGTCAATCAAGAAAACCCACTCCATGCGCGCACTTTGCCGATGAATTTGTGGGCTGAGGCGTGCCAGGAAGACCAACTGTTTCATCATCGAGAGCAAACTGAGGGATTTGGTCCGATGATCCGACGCTTCGGTTACCAGGGACAACGCCGACTTATCCGAGAGCGCTATCTTTAAGGAGTTGATATTAATGATCCACAATCAAGAGCAAGTTTTGGAATACTGGAATAATGATGAAGTGGAGTCCATGTATGATAAGAACCTCTTGAAGGCAGAAATTGACCTCATCGAGCAATACATCCCGCCAAGCGCAAAGATACTGGACGCTGGATGCGGCGAAGGAGAGGGCACCTTGGCTTATGCTGCAGTGCCAGGAGCTGTCGTCCATGCCGTAGACTTCTCGGAAACTCGACTCCAAAAGGCCCGGTCAAGATTAAGCGGACGGGAAAACGTAATATTCAAGCAAGTTGATTTCCTGGGAACCTACGATCTCGACAGCGACTATGATGTCATAATCTCCCAAAGATTTCTTATTAACCTGATGGAATGGTCGTTACAGCAGAAGGTGTTACTCGACTTGACCTCCAGGCTGAAACCGGGTGGGCGACTCTTGATGCTGGAAGGCAGCCGGCAGGGCGTGGATTCGCTTAACGAGTTTCGCGCCGCCTTTGGGTTGGAGCCCTTGCAAGTCAAATGGCACAACCTCTTTTTCGACGACTGCTCCCTAGTTGATTTCATGACACGACTCGGACATGACCTGGTGCACGAGAGCGGTTTAGGCGCCTATTTTCTCCTTACCAGGGGCATCAGACCGATGCTCGACAAGACCCTCGACTGGGATTGTGAGTTTAACCGTCTCGCCGCCGCCGCAAAGACCGACGAGTTGCTGGAACTTGGCGCAAGATTCTCAAGATTGAAGCTGTGGGTATTTCAAAAACCTCCGGCGACTCTCGCTTGACGCTCTTATCCCTCCGGGCTAAACTGCCGTGTCATCGAAGAAAACCCACTCCTTGCGCGCGCTTCGCCGATGAATTGCTTGCCAGGAAGTTCAAGCTGAAGGACACGCCGCTTCATTATCCAAAGCGAAGTTGATGGATTGGCCTGCTGACAAAAGTACCCCTTTACTCAACTCCCCGATACTCCGATGACCAATGCCGTAAGTTCAGAGGAATTACCATCGCTACGCACGCCGAAGTTGCCGGACGAGCCGCTCTTCGTAGTAGAAGCGCGCAAGTCCGGAATGAAGTTCCACCTCAAAGACTGGTGGACCTATCGCGAACTCCTCTATTTTCTGATTTGGCGTGACGTCAAGATACGTTACAAGCAGACCCTGCTGGGTGCAGCCTGGGCGATTATTCAGCCACTGTTCACGATGCTGATCTTTACGTTCATTTTCGGCCGTGTGGCGAAAATAGATTCACACGGAATACCTTATCCGTTGTTTGCCTACTCGGCTCTCTTGCCGTGGACATTTTTCTCCAATGCGATTACCACCAGCGGAAACAGCATCGTCGGCAGCGCTCACGTAATCACGAAAGTTTACTTTCCCCGTCTGATAATTCCGGTGGCCGCAGTTTGCGCGGGGCTGGTTGATCTGGCAGTCGCATTTCCGATGTTGTTGGCGTTGATGCTCTATTATCACATTGGGTTCACCTTGAATTTTTTCTTTTTATTCCCGCTGGTCCTGCTGACGACGTTGCTGGCAATCGCGGTTGGTACCTGGCTGTCGGCCACAAACGTGAAGTATCGGGATGTCAAATTCGCAATGCCCTTCCTGATCCAGATCTGGATGTATCTATCGCCCGTCGCTTATCCCTCAAGTGTCGTGCCCGACAGATGGCGGCTGCTCTATTCCTTGAATCCGTTTGTAGGAATTATCGAGGGTTACAGGGCTGCCTTGTTTGGACAGGCCTTCGATTGGAAATCGATCGGTATCTCGGCGGTGCTTATCGGAGCGTGGCTCGTCTATTCGTTCTGGCATTTTCGAAAAACCGAAAAGACTTTTGCCGACATTGTTTAGTGAAATGAAACCGATCATTAGAGTCACGAATGTCGGCAAGCAATATCGCATCGGTGCTCGCCAGGAAGCCTATACCAACCTGCGTGAGGTGGTGACGGCAAGTTTAAGCGCCCCGTTCAAGCGTCTGCGACGCAGGGGACGTAGGGATGCTGAAACGGTGTGGGCGTTGAAAAACGTAAGTTTCGAGGTCCGTCCGGGCGAGGTGATTGGAATAATCGGACGCAACGGTGCCGGCAAGTCGACTTTACTGAAGATTCTCTCCCGGATTACAGAGCCAACGACCGGGCGCGCCGAACTATACGGTCGCATCGGTAGCCTCCTCGAGGTGGGAACCGGGTTCCACCCGGAGCTTACGGGCAGGGAGAATATATTTCTCAATGGGGCAGTTCTGGGAATGAAGCGCAGCGAGATCGCGCGCAAATTCGATGAGATCGTAGCTTTTGCCGAGATTGACCAGGTCCTTGATACGCCGGTTAAGCACTATTCGAGCGGCATGTACATGCGTTTGGCTTTCGCAGTGGCTGCGCACCTCGAGCCTGAGATTCTGTTGGTCGACGAGGTGCTGGCAGTTGGAGACGCCGAGTTCCAGGCCAAGTGTCTCGGCAAGATGGGCGCCGTGGCTAGCGAAGGAAGGACAGTGCTTTTCGTCAGCCATAACATGGCCGCGGTGCAATCTTTATGTCGGCGCGTGATTTGGTTGGAACGAGGCGAGGTGGCTGAAGAGGGCCAGGCGGTTAGCGTCGTGCAGAACTATCTTGGCAAAGGATCCGCATCGGCAACTGAGAAGGTCTGGGATGATCCCCACACGGCGCCGGGTGATGATAAAGTGCGGCTCCATCGCGTGCGCGTCCGTCCTGTGACCGGCTCCGCCTCAGATCCAATTAACATCCGGACGCCCATAGTAATGGAATTCGACTACTGGAATTTCGAACCCGGCGCTCGTCTCAATCTAAGTTTGCATCTCTACAACGAGCAGGGCATAACCGTCTTCAATGCACTCCCGCTGAGAGAGCCGGTATGGCACGGAAAGCCATTTCCGACGGGACTTTTTCGTAGCTCCTGCTACGTCCCGGGCGACCTGCTGAATAACGGCCTTCATAGCGTCCTTTTGCTCGTGGTCAAGGACCAGGGCACAGTGATTTTCTCACTGAACGACGCGCTGGTTTTCAACGTTCGCGATTCGATTGAGAGGCGCGGGGACTGGCATGGAAAATGGGAAGGCGCAGTGCGACCTGATCTTAAATGGAAGACTGAATACCTCGATGCGGAAGTAACCACTCCTTGAGTGGATTTTGCGGCTACCTGCACGCCTGAGTGGAACGCCTTGGGGTTCAATAAGCATGAAGAACAGACTGGAAGACTTGGCAATTTTTGGCGGGCATCCCGCCTTCGTAGAAAAGCTCCACGTCGGTCGACCGAATGTCGGGAATCGCGCACGCTTGCTTGCGCGTATCAATGAGTTGCTGGACAGAAACTGGTTGACTAACAACGGGCCTTACGTACAGGAGCTTGAGCGGCAGATTGCCGAGATCGCCGGTGTAAGAAACTGCGTGGCGATGTGCAACGCGACCATAGCGCTTGAGATTGTCATACGGGCATTGGGACTAAAAGGCGAGGTAATAGTTCCCTCCTTTACCTTCATAGCTACCGCCCATGCATTGCAGTGGCAGGAAATCACTCCGGTTTTCTGTGACGTAGATCCAAACACGCATAACCTCGACCCAGAACGCGTGCTGCAGGCTCTGACCCCGCGCACGAGCGGAATCATAGGCGTTCACCTCTGGGGGCGCCCGTGCAACGTTGAGGCTCTGTCAGAAATAGTCGAAAGTCGCGGCCTGAAACTTCTGTTCGACGCCGCACACGCCTTCGGCTGCTCCCACAGGGGGAAAATGGTCGGCGGCTTCGGCGATGCCGAGGTCTTCAGTTTCCACGCCACCAAGTTTCTTAATACTTTCGAAGGCGGAGCGGTCGTCACCAACGACGATGCGTTGGCGAAAAAGATGCGCCTCATGAAGAATTTTGGGTTCGCCGGTTATGACAACGTCGTTTATATCGGCACCAACGGCAAGATGTCTGAGGTGTCGGCGGCAATGGGACTGGGCGGCCTTGAATCTCTGGACGAATTCATAGCTACCAACCGGAGCAACTATGAACAATATCAGCATGATCTCTCCGGCGTTCAGGGTGTCACGATGCTGAGCTATGACGAGAGCGAGAAGTGTAACTACCAGTACATCGTGCTGGAGATTGACGAGACTGTCACGAATATCGGCAGAGATCAACTGTTGGAAATCCTCTGGGCGGAAAATGTCCTCGCGCGGCGCTACTTTTATCCCGGCTGTCATCGCATGGAGCCATACCGTTCGTGCTTCCCACAAGCAGGGCTAATGCTTCCGGAAACGGAAAGGCTCGCCGCACAGGTGCTCGTTTTGCCCACGGGCACGGCGGTCGGCGCGAACGACATTAGGAAACTCTGCGGCATCATCACAACTGCCGTCAGTAACGGTGCTGTCGCCACCAGCAAGCTCGGGCAGCGACGCCAGGTCGAGGGGGCTGATGAGGTATAACCGTGATGGCCCGGCCGTCATGTTGGGTGAATCCAGCAGCATCTTCCCCTCCCAACTGGCAGCTTACTGGCGCTTGAAAGGAATCGAAGTAGTGCTCGTCACGCACCGGCGCGACGCGCCGCCGACCCTTCCTGACGGGACGCCAATCGTGCGCAGCTGTGAGCATGAGACACCCTTAACGCGGACGGTCACTCACCGCTTGATGAACCCAGTGCTCTACAGGTTGGAAAGAATGGTCCCGCGCTTCAAACAGAGATTCACCCGAATGACTGGTGTGAGCGCGGATACGGAGTTGTGGCACCCATACTTCGCTGACTACATGACTGCCACGTGGCCAACCGTTAAAGCCGTACGGGCCCAGCACCCGCGCTTTGTCTTCGGACATGAGGTCACCACTTACGGCTTGGCGACCGCGCTTTGCCGGGGCGTTCCCAGAGTCATCTTCCCGTGGGGCGGAGACGTATTCACCTATGCCGAGTCCTCACCGTTTCACTTCGCCCTGGCTAAATTCTCTTTGCGGGCCGTCGATCTAATCCTGCCGAGTTCCACGACGGCGGCGCGGCATATATGCGAGAGATTCGGCGTTGCGCCTGAAAAAGTGCGCGCCCTTTCATGGGGAGTTGACCGAAGAATATTTAAGCAGGCAGGCGCCGAGCAACGCCGGCTTACCTGCGAGCGGTGGAAGATAGATCCCGGCGCTAAAATTCTCCTGAACCCGCGGCGGTTTCGGCCCGATTGGGGCGCCTTTGTGGCGTTGGAGGCCTTCCTGCAGATTGCCTCGGAAACCCCGGCCACCCATTTCATTCTATTCGGCGGGCGGGAGACGGAAGGGTTTACGAAACAGGCGCAAGTGTTACTTGCGGAACATGGATTGTCAGCTCGCTTCACTATCCTTGAGGGCAACGCCCCGTTGGACGTCTGCGCCGAACTGATGTCAGTTTCCGATGTGTTTGTCTCGCTGCTTGGCCGCGGGGACATGAGATCTTCGAGCGTTATGCAAGCGGCCGCGTCTGGCGGAGTTCCGGTAGTTAGTGACAACCCCGAATACCGCGAGATGGAGCGGCTTGGATTCAGCGCATTGTTCGTGCGGCCGGAGAGTGTTGAGGACGTTGTCCAGGCGCTCCGCTTCAGCATCAATAATCCAGAGAAGGCGCGAGAGATTGTTGTCCGCAACGACGACTACCTGGCCAAACACGAGGATTACTCTACGCAGATGGACCAGATGCTGAGTTTGATCAGCTCTGTCTGCTCCGACTATGAGCGACGATGACCCTAACTCTGCGCGCTTGTTGTGGATTTGAACTGCGTTGGGAAGAGTGGCCTAATTTTAATTTCAAACCAGGCAACTCTCCGCTAAGAGATTTGTTTGACTCAACCAGTTTATTAAGATCGACTATGAACTTACCGACCGAATTGCGGTGCGTTGACCACCAGCAGCACCTGACTGCCGCCGGCGGTGAGCAGTCGTCCGAGTTGATCTGCGAAAGCGGTTGTCGCGTGCCCCTCGTGAAAGGTATCCCGCGCTTCGTCAGTTCGGAGAATTATGCTTCAGCTTTCGGCATACAATGGAACGCGTTCAAAAAAACTCTGCTGGATTCTTACAACGGCACAACGATCTTTCGCGACCGCCTCACGGGGTGCCTGGGCGGGTCGCTCGACGTGGTCCGCGGTAAAAGAGTCTTGGAGGTTGGGTGCGGAGCAGGCCCTTTCACTGAAGTGCTGCTCTCAGCCGGCGCGTTCGTGTTTGCCAGCGACTTGTCGAATGCAGTCGAAGCAAACCAGGAAAACTGCGGGCAGTCGTCGAGTTATTTTGTCTGCCAAGCCGATCTTAGACACTTGCCGGTGCAGCCCGCGGCATTTGACGTAGTATTATGTCTTGGTGTGGTGCAACATACGCCGGATCCGGAGGCCACGATCGCGGCGCTGGCTGGATATGTCAAGCCTGGTGGTCTGCTCGTTATAGATCACTATGGCCCCCATTATCCCTATCCGATCTCCCGCAGAATCTTACGCCCGTTGCTGTTGCTGCTTCCGTCCGCTTTCTCTACCAGGGTGACGTTGTTCCTGGCTCGCGCTCTCCTGCGACTGCACAAGCTGACTTGGAACCAGCGCCGCGGCGTTTGGCGATTGCGTCGTTTTCTGCAAAATCACTCTCCTTTGGTCGATCACTTCGACGATTTTCCGCAACTGGGAACAGAACTCCTCGGCGAGTGGTCTGTCGTTAATACGCATGATACCTTAACAGATCGCTACAAACATTTGCGCAGCGTCGAAGAGATCGCCAATTGTTTGGCCGCCTGCGGCCTCATTGAGATCGAGGCTTATTACGGCGGCAATGGCGTTGAAGCACGAGCCAGGACACCACTGGTGACGGCTGGAGCCAAGGCCTGACGCATGATGGCTATTGAGCATGAGCGGTAATGAGTTTTGTAAGCACATGAAGAGATGAGGCACACGTTTGGTTTCATGTCTGAACGCGGAAGAACATGCGCGGTTACTATTAAATTATGAGTTCGTCATTGGCCACAGAAGAACGTGATCTAGATTGGCCTTTCCCGGGCCGCCGCTACCCAACTCGGGATGATCCTGACTATTTAGGCTCCCGTGGACTGGCGCTGGCTCTACGCCAGGTGATTGAATCGGAACTGGCGGGAAAGAGTGGCTTGGATATCCTTGATGTGGGGTGTGGCGACAAGCCCTTCTACCCATTTTTCAGGCCTTATTCGAAGTCCTACATCGGGACGGACATAATCCAGAGTAGCCCACTGGTAGACAGAGTTTGCCCCGTCGAAGCCCTCGCCGCCGAGGACGAATCTGCCGACGTAGTAATCTGCTTATCCGTGCTCGAACACGTGGACGATCCCGCGCGAGCCGTGCAGGAACTCTATCGCGTCGTCCGGCCGGATGGTGTCGTGTTTGCCAGCACGCACGGATGCTTCCCCTGGCACCCTCACCCGCAGGATCACTGGCGTTGGACGCAGACGGGGCTACCGCTGCTCTTTAAAAACAATGGTGGCTTCCGTGAGGTCAAACTCTTCGCCACGCGCGGCACGATCTCCGGCATCTTCTTTTTGCTGGCACACTACTCCCAGTGGTGGGGCGACGCGCGAGGCTGGCGTTGGCGACTGAAGAGGCCCATGGCAATCCTACTGAATCGGGCCGGCGAGTTTCTCGATGCGAAGTTTCCAATACTGCGCGATGTGAACCAGCGCGTGACGGCCATTCCTGAGTTTTTCATTATCGCTCGCCGGTAGGCGTAGAAAGTTGCTCAGCAATCAGCATAGTTCCTGATTTTTATGTGCGGCATTTGTGGAGTTTGGGGCGGCGACGGTCGCGATGAGGTCCGGGCGATGGTCAACGCCCTGCACCATCGCGGGCCTGACGACAGCGGCGTGCTCGAAGAAGCCAACGCCGTGCTCGGCATGACGCGGCTCGCGATCATCGACACGACCAGCGGCGGTCATCAACCGATGGTCACGCCTGACAAAGAAATTGCCGTGATCTATAACGGCGAGCTGTACAATTTCCGCGAAGAACGTTCGCTGCTCGAAAAGCGTGGCTGCTCTTTTCGCTCAACTTCCGACACCGAAGTCGTACTCCGCATGTATGAGCACTACGGCGACGACTTCCTGCTGCGGCTGCGGGGAATGTTTGCGCTCGCTGTCTATGACAAACGCCGCGGGCCGGGACGCGAGCGTTTGCTTTTGGCGCGCGACCAGCTGGGCATCAAGCCCCTCCTGTACGCGCGCAAGAACAATCGCCTGGTTTTCGCTTCGGAGATTAAAGCCTTGCTGGCAAGCGGCCTGGTGGCGCCGGAAGTGGATCCAGTGGCGCTGCGGTTGCTGTTGACTCATGGCGCGATTGTCCAGCCACACACGATCCTGCGCGGCGTTAGGATGCTGCTGCCGGCACATCGCCTCGTTGTAGAATCGGGACAGGAAGAACGCGTCGAACGCTACTGGTCGCTCGGGCTCGATCGGCGCGATGACTTGCGCGCCCGGCCTTATCAGGAACAAGTCGAAGCCGTGGCCGGCGCGCTTGAAGAGTCGGTCCGCTTGCAGATGATTTCGGACGTCCCGCTCGGCGCGTTTCTTTCGGGCGGCGTAGACTCGTCCCTGCTGGTCGCGCTCATGGCCAAACAAGCGAGCGACCACCGCGTGCGAACTTTTTCGGTGGGCTTCGAGGCAGAAGGTGGAGATATTGATGAGACCGACGATGCCGGGCGCACCGCGCGTTTTATCGGCACTGATCACTCGCGCGTCGTGGTGCGCGGCGAAGACGTCAGAGATCGCATCGGCCAGATTGCTTGCGGTCTTGATCAACCCACTGTCGATGGCGTCAACAGCTACTTCGTTTCGCTGGCGGCGCGCCGCGGCGTGACGGTCGCCATTTCAGGCACCGGCGGCGACGAGTTGTTTGCGGGCTATCCGTGGTTCGGGCAGATGGCGCTCGAACAACTGCGCCGCGAAAGCGCGCCGTGGAAGTCACTCGCAAAGTCCGTGCTGACTTCTGTGGCGCGCTGGCCCGCGCTTGATTCGCTGGTGCCGAAGCGCGGCGGCTATCGCTTCGGTCGCCTGCGAGACAACGGCGGCTTCCTGGGGCGCTACTATGCAACCAATCCGGTCTTCGAAGCAGCGTGGACCGCCAGACTCCTGGCGCCAGGTTTGCGGAGCGAGGCTCAAGCTGGACGATCGCCACATTACGATTTGTGTCCGCTCGATGAATTGCAGCACGGTTCCGTGCTTGAACGTGTGACAGGAGTCTGTTTGCGCGGCTACACCACTAATCAACTCCTGCGCGACATTGATGCAGCCTCGATGGCACACAGCCTGGAGGTTCGGGTGCCTTATCTCGATCCGGTGATCGCCGACATCGCCCTATCGTTGCCCGACAGCGCCAAGATGAGCACGCCGCCGGCCTCGTGGTCTGAGCCCGCAGGAAGCTATCGCGAAGGGGGCACGAAGCGAGTCTTGCTCGACGTGGCAAAAGATTTTCTGCCGTCAGGGTTCGATACGAAACCCAAGCGTGGATTTGGAATGCCCCTCGACTCGTGGTTAAGGGGACCTCTACGCGAAATCTTTTTCGAAACGCTGTCGGAGAAACAGGTCAACGCGCGCGGGTTGCTGAATGCGCCGGCAGTCGCGTCCGTGAGGAAGCAGTTTCTGGCCGGCGCGATCGAATGGCCGCAGCCATGGCTGTTAATGATGATCGAACTCTGGGCGCGCGAAGTATTGGATAGTTCGCCGGCGGAATTGGCGCGTCCGCATGAAAGCCAGCCGCGTGAAGGTGTCAGTGCCTAATACATTGTCTGCTACAAACGGCATGAACCGCCACTACGATTTCGATGCGTTCCCCGGCAAACCTCGAATTCTTTTCGTTGGTTTAGGCGAAAACTCGCACACTCACTCGTGGATTGATCTGCTCGAAGGAGCGCCTTTTAACGTACGGCTGTTTTCTATGCCCAGCGGCAATCCTCCTGACGACTGGCCGGTCCGAACCTACATCACAAGTTATGAAAATCCGCCGCTCAACGCGAAGACTCGCACCAGATTATACCCGGCAACCAGGCCTGCTCGTTTTGCGAAAAGGCTGGCGGGGCGCGCTTTCGGCATGCCGAATCTGCCCACCCTGGCGGGCCGGTGGTTGGCCAGCATCATTCGGCAATGGCAGCCTGACATTATCCACACGCTCGGCATCGTTCAGGGCGGCGAGTTTTATCTCGAGATGCGACGAAAGTTTAGATTGGAAGGAATCGGCAAGTGGGTGCTGCAGACCCGCGGCGGCTCCGACCTCACACTACCGCATCTAGATCCCGAGCGCCGCAAGCAACTGTCCGATGTGTTGGGCCTGTGTGACCAACTGATTTGCGATAACGAAGAGGACCTGCGCATTGCGCGAGAGCTGGGCTTGCGGACGGAGCAGCGCGCGCCCATCGCGCCGGTTCCCGGCACCGGGGGCATCGATGTCGAATCGCTGCGGCAAAACTGGCAAGGGTCGCCGTCGAGCAGGCGCGCTATCGTTTGGCCCAAGGCTTACGATTCGGCTTGGGGAAAAATGTTGCCGACTTTCGAAGCGCTCAAATTATGTTGGGACCGGATCCAGCCGTGCGAGGTGCACCTCCTATCGATGACTGACGAGTCGTTCATGTGGTTTTGGACTCTGCCGGAGGACATTCGCCGATCATGTCGCACTTACAAAAGAATTCCGCGCTCCGAGGTGTTGAGGTTGATGCCCCGGGGGAGAATAATGCTGGCGCCGGCCCTTGCAGACGGAGTGCCCAATTCACTTTACGAGGGGATGGCGGCGGGAGCTCTTCCCATTGTTTCGCCGCTCGCAACGATTCTGCCGGTTGTCAAAAGTGAGGAGAATGTTCTTTTCGCACGCAACCTCTACCCGCACGAGATCGCGGAAGCTATTGGGCGCGCGATGACCGACGATGCATTGGTCAATGCCGTGGCAGAGAGAAACCTCGAGTTGGTGCGCCGCATCGCCGGCCGCGAAGCGATTCGCACGCGAGTGATCGAATACTACGAGGGTTTGGCGCGCGGAAATGGTCGCCACCGTGAGTCGCGGTTTCAGATTTGAAATCTGAGATTTGAAGTTTGAGATTTGAAGTGATTGCCCTGGGATGTATCCGGCTGGTTTTATTGCCCCAAGCCTAGGGTCGCGCTTCTTCTGCTGCCGGCATTTCCAGACCCGCTGTTAACTCTACCGGACGAGACGTCACATAGGTGAACCGTTTCTTCAATTTCAAGAAAGGTTCTTCAAGCCAGCGGTAGGAGATGGATGCGAATAGAATTGTTAAAGCGAAGCCTTATGATCATCACTGAAACCAAACTTCCCGACGTGTACCTTATCGAGCCGCTACGGTTTGAGGATGACCGGGGATTCTTTGCCCCATCCTTCTCGGCTCAAGAGTTTGCCGCGCGGGGAATGGCGAGTGTGTTCGTGGAAAATAATATTTCGTACAGCAAAAACCGCGGGACGCTGCGCGGTATTCACTATCAGGCTGCACCCCACGGACAGGCCAAGGTCGTGCGTTGCACCCGCGGGGCAGTTTTTGATGTGGCCGTGGACCTGCGTCCCGACTCGCCTACGTTCAAACAATGGGTCGGTTTCAAGTTGTCGGAGGAGAATCGTTCGATGCTGTATGTTCCTGGTGACTGCGGTCATGGTTACCAGACGCTGGACGACGACACGGAAGTTTTCTACATGGTATCGCAAGTCTACGTCCCCGAAAGCGGCCGGGGCTATCGCTGGAACGACCCCGCGTTCGGCATCGCGTGGCCAGACGTCGGCGCGCGACATCTTATCAAAAGAGATCAAGAGTATCCGAATTTCGGCATATGAAAGCTCGTGGGGAATACACTTTCCCATAACGTCGGCCCAGGCTCCGCCTGTTTTTAACTCCCTGACTTTCGGCATCGCGTGGCCAGACCGGCAAGTGAGTGCTTATCGAAAGAGGATCAACAGTACTCGGATTTTACGCTATGAAAAAAGTATTGATCACCGGCATCACCGGACAGGACGGAAGCTACCTGACTGAGCAGTTGCTTAAGCTCGGCTATGAAGTGCACGGGCTTGTCCGCCGCGTCGCTCTCGAAGACCCGACCAGACGCTTCACGCGTCTTGAGCACTTGCTTGAGCGGGTGACGCTGCACCCGGCGAGCCTCGAGAGTTACCCATCGATTTTTCATGTACTGGCGCAGCACGAGTTTGACGAGTGTTACCACCTCGCTGCGCAGAGCTTCGTCGCCGAGTCGTTTGCTGACGGCTTCTCAACGATGAACACAAACATCAACGGCACTCACTACATGCTCGCAGCACTGCGCGAGTTGCAGCCGAAGTGCCGCTTTTATTTCGCTGGTTCCTCCGAAATGTTTGGTAAAGTTCGCGAGACTCCACAAAACGAGGAGACGCCCTTCCACCCTCGCTCACCTTATGGCATCAGCAAGGTGGCCGGGTTTGATCTCACCCGCAACTACCGCGAAGCTTACGGCATGTACTGCGTTAGCGGGATTCTATTCAACCACGAGTCGCCGCGGCGCGGTTACGAATTTGTGACGCGTAAAATCACTTCAACTGTTGCGCGCATCAAGGTGGGCCTGGCGACCGAACTTCGTCTCGGCAACCTGGATGCCAAGCGCGACTGGGGTCACGCCGCTGACTACGTTCAGGCGATGCATGTGATGCTGCAACAGCCAGAGGCAGACGACTACGTCGTAGCGACCGGCGAGACACATACTGTGCGGGAGTTTTGTGAGCGCGCTTTCGATAAGGTTGAGCTCGACTACCGCAAGTACGTGAAGACAGACGAAAATTTCTACCGTCCGGCAGAAGTTGACCTGCTTAGGGGCAATGCAGCCAAAGCGCGGCAAGTGCTGGGGTGGAAGCCCCTACATACATTCCAGCAACTGGTGGACGAGATGGTTGAATCTGACCTGACCAGCGTCACTCGCCTCGGGGATAAGTCTCCCTCGTTCGCCGGCGGCAGCGCCGGAGCGGGAGTTCCTTAGGCGAGCGCACGAGGGAAGGGCATTTCACGCTGATGAAGATTTCAGTGGCCATGTGCACGTACAACGGCGCCCCCTACCTGCGGGAACAACTGAACAGCATCGCCGCGCAGACGCGTCCACCTGATGAGCTGGTTGTTTGCGACGACGTGTCGGCAGACTTGACTTGCGAAATCGTCACCAGCTTTGCTGCCTCAGTGCACTTCCCCGTTCGCCTTTATGTCAACGAACAGAATCTCGGCTCAACAAAAAACTTCGAACGAGCAATCGGACTCTGCGAGGGCGATATCATTGCGCGATCAGATCAGGACGACGTTTGGCTTCCGGAAAAGCTGCGCCGGATCGAAGATTGTCTTCAACGAAATCCCGA
>DASXQM010000025.1:0-8316 GCA_036507195.1 Pyrinomonadaceae bacterium
ATGAGCTTATTGTAACTGGACCCGGTCGCTACCGCTCCTGGTTCTGTATTTGTTTGGCGCTGCAGCTCGCTTTCCTGCTGAAGATAAAGCGTAAGCAAAAGTCTGGCATCGTGGGTCCACGAATACGGAACGGGGAGCAGTAGCGACTTGGTCGGTTCCGGGATGCTCAGTATCATGGGTCGACAAATAAGGAACGGGGAGTAGCGACCTGGTCCGTGATCATTAGAAATGAGCTTATTGTAACTGGACCCGGTCGCTACCGCTCCTGGTTCTGTATTTGTTTGGCGCTGCAGCTCGCTTTCCTGCTGAAGATAAAGCGTAAGCAAAAACTCTGACATCGTGGGTCCACGAATACGGAACGGGGAGCGGTAGCGACCTGGTCGGTTCCGGGATGCTCAGTATCGTGGGTCGACAAATAAGGAACGGGGAGCGGTAGCGACCTGGTCCGTGACCATTAGAAATGAGCTTATTGTAACTGGACCCGGTCGCTCTGTATTTGTTTGGCGCTACTTATTATTTATCTTTTACACTCTTACGTAGTATAAATCGGTCATGCCGCGCGAAATTACAGACAAGGAAGCAACTCGTTCCGGCTTGAAATCTCTCGAGCTCACTTCCGAACTCTTCATCGAACAAAATGGAAAACTGAAGAACGCTAACGATCTGGAAGTCATTGTTGAAGGCAAACAAAACGCCAGTGGCAAGCGGGTTGGACCTTATGTGCGCTTACTCGCCTATGAAAGTGGCGAGACGATTATGCGGCAGGGAGAGTGGGGCGGTAACACCTTCTATCTGTCTGTGGAAGGAGCGCTTGACGTTTACATTGGCGAGCCAGGCGGCGAGCAACGCAAGATTGGCCGCCTGCCGCCGGGCACCTGCTTTGGTGAAATGGCTGTGCTTGCCGGCGTAGAGCGCAACGCAACTGTGGTGGTGCCCGGACACGAAACCGCGATCGTGCTCGAAGTGACGCGCCCAGCGCTTCGTCTTCTAAGGAAACTACCAAAGTTTGGCCAGGTACTTGATGAGACTTACCGGGCCCACGGACTGGGGCGGGTGCTCGAGGATCTGACTGAGGAAGGTCGGGCCGCGAATGAAACAATAATTCGAAAGCTGCGAGAGATTGGCAAGTTCATGGTCTACGGCAAGCATCACGTGCTTTGCCAGGAGACTGCGCCCATCGAAAATATTATTTTGATTAAGAGTGGCTGGATCAGGCGAGTTCGCGGCGTTCCCCTCGACCCCGCGTCAACCGGCGTTGCCGTGAGCATGGGCCAAACAATTGGCGTGGATTTTCTGGGCGCCGGAAACTGTCTCGGGCTTGAAGGCTCGAGTGTGACTGAGACCTGGAAATATAGCGCTTCGGCAATGGCGCGAACTGAGGTGCTGGAGATTCCCCTGGCGCCGCTCCGGAACGATCCCAGATTGCGCCAGCAAATCGTGGCCGCCTTCGCTGCTTTCTCAACTGCGGATGATAATCCCCCTTCTATCGAGGCAGTCGAGGACTTGCGCGCGATGGCTTCCGCGGAGGCGGAGATAACGACGGGCATCGTTGATGGCGCAAACCTGCTGGTCATGGATATGGACCTTTGTGTCAGGTGCGGCAACTGTTCGCTCGCCTGTCACAAAGTTCATGGACAATCACGCCTGTTGCGTCGCGGCATAAGTATCACGCGACCAGTGTCGATTGGCAGTGAAGCAATACAGCATGTGCTCTCGCCACAGGTGTGCATGCATTGCAAGGATCCGGAGTGTCTAACGGGCTGTCCCACCGGGGCGATATTCAGAGATCCCCGTGGGTACGTGGATATCGACCCGGCGACCTGCATCGGTTGTTTCGATTGCGCGACGCAATGTCCCTACGATGCGATCTCGATGGTGCCAAGGAACGGGGAAGTAGCCGCGACTTTTGACTTGATGGGCACGCTCCGGAAAACCTTTAGCCTGACGACACCTCCTCCTCCTTCGCTTCTGCTAACCCCTGCTGATGATGTGGTTGCGATCAAATGTAATCTCTGCGAACACACCCCACTCAATCCGCCGGGCGCGCAACGACAGGCATATTCCTGTGAAGAGAACTGTCCCACCGGGGCGCTGCTGCGTGTCGATCCCGTCAGCTACTTTACCGAGGTTGAAAAGACGCAGGGGTTGATCTTCCGGGACCGCACTCAGGCTTTCGGCCGCAACATTCACCAGAGTGATCCGCTGGCCAAAGCGCTTCACTTAGGCGGCGCCGCGCTAATACTGATCGCCGGGATAGCGACAATCTGGGGCCTGGCGGTGCGCGGATTTGACGGGCTGCTGATCGGCACCTGGCTGACCATGAGATGGGTCACGGGAATAGTCGGTCTATTCGGTGTTGCCGCGGTCATGACATACCCGCTTCGCAAGCAGGTATATCGCCGGCGCGCCGGCGCTCTTCGCTACTGGCTGCTGGTCCATGTTTACACCGGCGCACTTGCCGGGTTGATACTGATGCTCCACGCCGGCAATCACACCGGAGGTCTCTTAACCACTTTCCTCTATATTGCCTTTGACTTTGTGATTGTCTCAGGTCTGTTTGGCATCGCGTCCTACATCCTCGCGCCGAGAATCTTGACTAGCATCGAAGGGGAGCCTTTGCTGGTCGAGGATTTGGTTGCGCGCCGTGCTGAGCTGCAACAGGAACTCGACGAGATAGAGAAACAAAGTGAAGGATGGTTGAAGGAAGAGATCGAGGAGAGGGTCGTCAAGCGATTTGCAACCTTTTCGTTTCTGATGCGACAGTTCGTGCGCCGCGAGCCGCTGACGTCGCTGCTTGCCGACTCCCGGAAGCCCTTCAGAGAACGATTGACGCGGCTGGCTACGAGCGAGGAACGAACATTGTTGCAACGTGCCATCGAAAGCGCGGTTACTTTGCGGCGCGTAGACGCACTGATTTATCTGCACAAGATTCTAAAGGTCTGGATTGCGCCTCATGTAATCTCGACATCCGTGATGCTGGCGCTAATGGTCGTTCACGTTATTCAAGTCGTCTATTTCGCGGTGAAGTAGAATGTCAGCGAAAATACTTTGGATGTCTTTGAAGAATTGCGCCTGTGTCTCTGTGGCGAGTGTTTCTCTTGGGAATTCACCACGGAGACACAGAGGACACAAAGGTTGCAAAGAGAAGGCCTCAAACTATGCTACCGACCTCCGCTGATTGGCTGGCATTCAAACGGAAATAAATGGCCCAGGAAAACAAATACGTCATCATCCGCGAGGATCTCGTTCAGGATCCGGTCACAATCATCACTGATGGCCTGCTTATCGGGCGTTTGCAGGAATGCGAACTCCTGCTTAACCATCCTGCTGTCTCGCGCGCGCAAGCGGGAATAAAGTTGGTTGACGCAACCTATTTTCTGTTTAGCCTGCGCCAATCCAATCCGGTAAAGCTCAATGGAAAAGCGGTTGACGAAAACGAGGCACTGGCCCCGGGCGACGTTCTCGAAGTAGGACCATTTCTGCTGGAAATAGATCTGACTGAAGATGCGCTCGTCATTAAAGTTTCCCTGCAAATCGGCACCGTCGTAGAAACTACGAGCGCGAGTAGTCCAAACCTTGGGACCACAGAGCTTGAGCCGGTTCCGGTCCCTGGTGAGAGAAAAGCCCATGCAAAAACGCGCGCGGCCCCACTGCCGGGCGACAAAGCGCTCGACGTTTTTTGGGACAAGCGAATTCGCGAAGCCGGCAAAATGGTGCGGCCTTCGCCGCTGTTTCCGAGGAGCCAGATACGCGCCGGAAAGGCGCAATTCAACTGGAGACCAACCACTGATCTGAAATCGCATTGGCCGGTTTCGTTTTTTCTCTGGGGCGCGATCGCGGTGGGCTTGCTTTCCATCGCTGCCGCCTACTGGTATGCGAGTGCCTATGCGCCGGCGCCGGTATCAAGCGCGCACGCAAGGGCAGAGCTTAGTCTCTTCCCGCCGATTGCCGTCAAAGCTAACGCAAACTCCTGCACCAATTGTCATTCCTTCTCGGGAAGCATGGAAGGCAATTGTTCACAGTGTCACAGTGCGGCAGCTTTTGTGGCGACCGTAATTGAGCCCCATGTGGCTGCCGGTGTCGGCTGTGTTTCCTGTCATGCTGAGCACCGCGGAGTGGAATTCAAACCGGCTGCGGCTGCCTTGATGACTTGCACTGAATGCCACAACGATGCGAACGGGAAGTCGTACAACGGCCGCCACGTCAGCACGCCCCACGGCGCAACGTTTGGCTACCCGGTGGTGAATGGAAAGTGGAAGTGGAAAGGGTTGAACGAAAGCGAGTGGGCACTAAAACAGATCCCCGTGGTCAGGTTAGCGAGTGACACTGATGAAACATGGCGCAGCAAACAATTTCATGCCCTTCACATGCAACGCGTGCGCGCGGGCGGTCTACAGGGAAATTCGGAAGGCGAATTGTCTTGTTCGAGTTGTCACAAGACCTTTAATCCGATAGATCGCGAAACCCCACGCACTACCTGCGGAAACTGTCACAACGGCCGCCTGGAGGTGGGAACAAATCGAGTACTAATTGCCAAAGACAAACCGAATTGTACGTCCTGTCATGTTCAGCATGTTCAAGATAAACGCCATTGGAATCCGTCGCTGTTGGCGCGGGCGCTGAACTAGAATTGACCAGATCCTAATAAACAAAAAAACAGATTTTCGATTGCTGATTTCTCACTTCTCATTTTTCATTGTTGGATTTCAAGTTTGAAGTGCAACAGAACGTTGTTTAGAAAGCGGACTTGTCCGCCTCGCCGCGGCGGGGCACAAGTGCCCTATCTAAACGGCGTGTGAAGAACTTTCTGGACGATGGAAAATGAGAAATGAACGTTGTTTAGAAAGGGGACTTGTCCGCCTCGCGTGGTGGGGCACAAGTGCCCTATCTAAACGGCGTGTGGAGAACTTTCTGGACGATGAAAAATGGAAAATGAGAAATGAAAAATGGAAAATTTGGCTCTTCGACTTTTGTCAGCGGCCTGCATGCTAACTAACGGGCTTGTGGCAGGGTAGGCAATCGTTTGACCCGGGAACCTTTCCTTTGAGCGCGGGTCGCGCGGCAATCGCCTTGTCGTGACAGATGTTGCAGTTTGTGTGGTAAGCCACTTCATTGGTCAGTTTTGTTGGCGTGGTCTTGCCGGAGTAAGTAACTGAAGGAATGGTGGCGCTATCGTCGCCTGCTTGAAGATGACATGCCCGGCATTCCTTAACCGGCTTCGCGTCGGCGGCCTCTAACAATTTAGCTGTTAGGGTGACAGGTCTTTCCGAGGTTTTCAAAGGAGGTTGCAGGGCAGTAGCCGGCTGGTCCGTGTGATGACATTCCACGCAGGCAATCACGCTCTTTCCATCGATGCCATAGTTTTTCGTTGCGTGGTTCTCATGATTGAAGGCCACCTCGCCATACTTGTCTGACTGGCTGTCCTTTCCCAGCACCACTTCCTTCGGCTGCGTCTTGCTTTGCTTGGAAACGTCTTGGGAAACCTCTTGGAGACCGGTAAAAGCCGAACCATTGCCTACAACAATTACCGCCAGACATGCCAACAAAACGATCAGGACCAATAGTTTTCTCATCGACCTACCTCAAATGGAAAGTTTAGGAAGAAGCGCCACGGAGTCAGCTGGGGAGGGAATCTCAAGGCAGCCCAATCTTAATTAGCGATCCGAAACGTGTCAAACTTATTCGCCAGGAAGTAATAGCCGCGGATTTAGGCGGAGAAACGCGGATCAGGAGAAGCAGAATCCAAATTAAGAAGGAGAACACCAGGCGTAAAGCGCAACCAAATTGCCGGGTTCTTATCTGTCTTCGTATTTATCTCTGCCTCATATGTATTTATCTCTGCCTCATATCCGCGTTTCTCCGCGCAAATCCGCGGCTGATTTCACATCGGCATTTTGAAAGTCGCAGACGTGTGGCAACGCCGGCAGTCTTTGAATGCCAAATCGCCGCCGAAGGAACGTCTGCCATTATGACAGGTGAGGCATGTCTGTCCGCGCGTCGCCGGAAAATGTTCGCTGCCGGCGGGCGAACTCACCTGGCGTGATTGCGGTGCGCCGGCAGTCAGCAGATGACAATCGGCGCAGGCTAACCTTTGACCGGCCCCATGTTTCGCATGACTGAAGGCAAAGCGAAAAGCTCGCGCATTGGTCGTGGTTCGAGAATAGGGTCTTTGATCGTGACAAACTGCGCATGAAGCAATTTCTCGGCCCGATTGGGATTTGCTGCTCGGCGTGTGGCAGGTGTAACACTGGTTATGAGCCGCGATACCCGCCGGAATCCCAAGCGCCGCCGCGCGACCACCGATTCGGCTGTGGCAGGCAGAACATCCGCCCTGCGGCCGGGCAGCTCCGGTCATGTGCTGAGCATGATCAAACCTGACGTTGAAGCTCTCGTTGAACTTGAGGGGAAAACTTTTCAGCGGCGGATTTGAGTTGTTGACGTCTGTATGGCAGATGACGCACATAGGAACATTCGGCGTAACAAATTGCGCCAGATGGCAGCCGGTGCACGCTTTGTGGCCCGGGAACCGCGGCGTCGCGGAATTATCGCTGCGTTGATGGCATAAGCTGCAGGCGAGTGACGCGTGGCGTTGGCTAGTGTGCCTGAAGTTTGAATAGTCGAGTTCGGGACCTTGCACCGATGCGGCAACCATCGGCAACTCTGTGTGCAACCGCTGTGTGCTCCGTGTCTCAGTGGTGAGTGCGGCGCGCGTTATGTCCACCACAGAGACACAGAGAACACAGAGGCTGCACAGAGATATTAACCCCACCACCTGGAAGCGGTTGCTAAAGGACTTCAAAATCCGGAGAATCTTGACTATCTGAAAACTCACTTTACATCCTTGCGCTTCATCGCTTCGCGACCGGCAATTAAGTAGTGGCTAACCGGGGGTTCCAGGCTCCCGACATCCGACGTGTGACAATAGCTGCAAACGAAGTCGCGGTTTTTGTCGATCGCTTCCAGCTCCCTGCTGACATCCAATCGCAGTCCATCCTTGTTGTGGCATTCGGTGCAAGACGTGATCGGCACGTCCGGTTGCAAGCCGCGGAGCGTCGTTGACTTGGTGATGTTGATATGACAGGTGGTGCATTCCTGCACATGCTGTTCGCGTGCGTGACGAAACTTCGGCGAGATTCGTTTCGGCGCATCGACCACGAAGAAAAGTTTCTCGCTAAGCTTATGACAGCCGGCGCAGTTCTCGTTTACTGGTTGCTGCGATTTCCAGTGGCAGTTAAAGCAGGCTGCATGGCTTTTCGGCGCGGTCTTGAAGGTTGCTGCGTCAGGAACAAACGAGTCGGTCCAACCGGTTGCCGGCGCGACTGGCGCGGTGATTCGCGGGCCATGACAGATTTCACAGTTATTGTAGTGCTTCGTTTTGTCAGCGGCGATGAATTCTGAATAGGAAAAGGAAGCGCCCAGAAATCGCGGTCGCTCTGCTACAGGAAAGCGCCGAAGCATGCTTGCGATCACGTCCTGATGCTTGTCGTGCGGAAACTCGATCAGGAACTGATGCGGAGCGGCCGGGTTGCGAAACGCGAACCGCACTTCGTCTCGCGGCGAAACCTTCGAGTGGCAAACAGAGCAAATAACCGGCTTCGCTCCTTTGAAAAACTGCGGCCGATGACAACTAACACAGGCATCGTGCCGGGGATAATCGGCAACATCGGGAAAGTCCCTCACTTTTTTCCAATTGTCCGTCGGAACTTTGTGGCAGGTATTGCAGGTTCCCTGATGTTTTTTTGTGGCGTGGGAGAATCTTGAGTAGTCGCTCGTCGCCGCACGAGTAATTGCCCGCCGGTTCACGGGTGTCCTGCGCCGCTGTTTCTGGGCTGAAACGCCGGCGAGACAGATCGCGCCAAAGAAGAAAACACTTGGTACCAGGATAGCAATTACAGCTTGGACAATACGTCGCATGCGCTGTTAAGCAAATCCTTTCTCTGTGCAACCTCTGTGTTCTCTGTGTCTCTGTGGTGAATGCTTGTTAGGTGGTTCACCACGGAGACACAGAGAACACAGAGGGTGCACAGAGGCAGTTGAAACATTCTGTTGGTTGAGTCTCACTTACCAACCGACTCGCAAACCGGAAGCGGCTTTTCGATTGCCACGCACTTCACGTTCTTGTCTTTTCGATTCGATATCAGGAACGGTTTCTCAAAAGCCCGGTCGTCCTGTTTTACCTGGAGCTCGCAATTCCAGATCAGGCTGGCGCCTTCCACTTCAGTCGGAAGAATATTTGAAAGTGTATAATTGCCAGGCTCGAGGTCAGTGAAGTAAGCAGTGCCGTTTCGATCGGTCATAACTGAAAGCACCTTCGTG
>DASXQM010000026.1:0-10113 GCA_036507195.1 Pyrinomonadaceae bacterium
TGGCGCATCGGAGGGCCTCGACGTTTTAGTGATCGAATCGAATTCTCCGGGAGGACAGGCAGGCGCGAGTTCGAAGATTGAAAACTATCTAGGCTTTCCTACCGGCATCTCAGGCCAGGAGCTCGCCGGAAATGCCTATACACAGGCACAAAAGTTCGGCGCTCAAATGTTGATTGCCAAGGATGCAAGGGGCTTGGCCTGTGACCGTAGGCCTTATGCGTTGAAGTTCGGCGGTGGCGAGCGAGTTCCCGCTCGTACGGTTGTTATTGCTACCGGCGCACAATATAGAAAACTGCCGTTGGAAAATTTGTCTCGCTTTGAAGGCGCCGGCGTCTATTACGGGGCGACACATCTTGAGTCGCAGTTATGTGGTGGCGAGGAAGTGGTAGTAGTTGGCGGGGGAAACTCTGCGGGACAAGCAGCCGTGTTTTTGGCGCAAACAGCGCGACGCGTTTACATGCTCGTGCGATCCGATGGTTTGGCGCACAGCATGTCGCGGTATCTGATTCGTCGAATCGAAGAGAGTCCGACGATCGACTTGCGCACAAATACAGAGGTTATTTCGTTAGCGGGAAAAGATCAGCTGGAAAGAATACAGTGGCGAAATAACAAGACCGGAAATGTCGAGACGCACGAGATCGGCGCACTTTTTTCTATGACGGGAGCCATTCCCAATTCGGCTTGGCTTGAGGGATGTGTCGCGTGCGATGGCGCGGGCTTTATCAAGACTGGCTCGGATCTTTCTGCTGAAGAATTGGCCCATGCCAACTGGCCCTTAGCTCGAGCGCCCTTTTTGCTCGAAACCAGCCTGCCTGGTGTTTTCGCGGCCGGTGATGTTCGCGGCGGTAACGTCAAGCGAGTGGCTTCAGCAGTGGGTGAAGGATCGATCGCCGTGTCCTTCGTGCACCAGGTACTGGCTGAGTAACCCTTTTACCTTTTCGCTGACAATCTTGCGAACCTAACTCCGAGAGCGATCTGCTGCATTGGACCAACTCAGGCATGAACTATTGGGCCGTATCCGATCTGAATGGTGTCGAGTTGCATGAGTTTGCGCGGCTGGTTCAGGAAGCGCAATAGGCGCTGGATCCTGAGTATAATCTCGCGCGGGTCATTTAGGAGATAATACGGATGAATAACCAGCGGATATTTCTGAAGCGCGCAAAGGCATTGAGGTATGCTGCTTTTTCAATAGTCTTTCTGATTGCTCCTTCTTTTTATCGCGCCCAAGCTCAAAATTCCGAACCAAACAAAGCCTCATTGGTGATTCGTTCCGAGCAGCCAAAGGGAATTATCAACCGCAACATCCAGGGACAATTTGCCGAACACCTGGGACGCCTCATCTACGAGGGTCTCTGGGTAGGCGAAGACTCGTCTATCCCGAACACGCGGGGTCTTCGTAATGACGTGGTAGGCGCGCTAAAAGAACTACGTATACCAGTCTTACGCTGGCCCGGCGGCTGTTTCGCCGATGAGTATCATTGGCGAGATGGCATTGGCCCCCACGACAAACGCCCGCGGCGGCCCAACGCGAGCTGGGGCGGCGTTGATACGAATGCCTTTGGCACGCACGAATTCATGGATCTGTGTGAGATGTTAGGGGCTGAACCCTACATCAATGGCAATCTCGGCAGCGGCACGCCACAGGAGATGATGGAATGGATCGAATACATGACATCAGATTCTGATTCCACGCTGGCCCGTCTGCGGCGCCAGAACGGCCGAGATAAACCCTGGCAGGTGCCTTACTTTGCCGTCGGCAACGAGAGTTGGGGCTGTGGCGGCGAGATGCGCCCAGAACACTATGCCGACGAGTATCGCCGCTATGCCACATTCATCAAAGATTATTCCGGCAATCATATTCAAAAGCTGGCGGTCGGGTCACACGACGATTATTACACCTGGACGGAAGTGCTCATGGCCCAGGCGGCGAAGCAGATGCAAGGCTTATCTCTACACTATTACACTTTGCCTACCAGCAACTGGGCGCAAAAGGGCTCCGCGACTGAGTTCGGGGAAAAGGAGTGGCATGCGACGCTAGTCCGGACCTTGCGCATCGAGGAATTTATCCAGAAGCATAGCGCAATCATGGATAAGTATGATCCGCAAAAGCGCGTCGGACTGATGGTGGATGAATGGGGTACATGGTACGACCCAAACCCGGTCAAGGACCTGGGCGCTTTGTTCCAGCAGAACACGCTCCGAGACGCGGTTGTCGCCGCCATCAATCTGAACATCTTCAACCAGCATTCCGACCGCGTGCAGATGGCGAACATCGCACAGATGGTGAATGTGTTACAGGCCATGGTGCTGACGGACAAGGAGAGGATGGTTCTTACACCGACCTACTACGTATTCAAAATGTACAAGGTCCATCAAGGAGCGACATTGATCCCCATCGACCTCAGTTCACCCGAGTACAAGATAGATCAAGCCTCGGTACCATCAGTGAGCGCCTCGGCTTCACGCGACAAAGCCGGGAAACTTCACCTCTCGATCGTCAATCTCGATCCGAATCGATCAGCCGAGATCACAACGAAGGTCGCAGGTTCAACAGTCAGGGACATTACAGGAGAACTGCTTAGCGCTTCCACGATGAACGCGATGAACACGTTCGACAATCCTAACGCGGTCAAACCGGCGCCGTTCAGCAGTTACAAAATTCAAGACTCCCAGGTGATCCTGAGAATCCCGCCGAAGTCAGTCGTGGTGCTGGAACTTCACTAAATGTGACCCACTTCAATCCAACTCGATGGTTAGCCGCGTCCATTGTCGCCGTTTTGTCACTGGTTTTTATTGTGCCGACGGTCCAAACAGCGCGCCCGGCGGCGATGGCCCAGTCTGATCTCAGCGGGTTTCCGCCGCAGGTGAAGTTTACCGCGGACGGAGACCATCAGAATATGATGGACCAACTCGGCATCAAAGCCTTGCGACCCGGTGCGAATGCAAACGACCAAAGCACGTTTGATGAGACCACTGCCAATAAATATCCCTTGCCAGAGCTGATGGTCATGAAGAACGGTACGAAGGTGACTAAGGTCAAACAATGGCGAGCGCGGCGGGCTGAAATCCAGGAAGATTTTGAGCGGGAAGTTTACGGCCGGATCCCTAAGAATGTTCCGAAGGTGAACTGGGAAGTGACGAACACGAGTACCGCAGACATCGGCGGCATCCCGGGCGTCACCAAGACCCTGGTGGGGCATGTTGATAATTCCTCTTACCCTCTGATCAAGGTCGACATTCAGGCGAGCATGACGACGCCGGCGAATGCCAAGGGGCCGGTGCCCTTGATGGTGGAGTTTGATTGGGGATTCAGAAGAGGTCCAACCCCGCCGGCTTGGCAACAGCAGCTCATTGCCAAAGGCTGGGGCTATGGCAGCATCAATCCGACCAGCATTCAGGCCGATGGGCCGGCGTTGACTTCAGGAATTATCGGCCTCACCAACAAAGGACAGCCACGCAAGCCAGAAGACTGGGGCGCACTGCGGGCTTGGCAGTGGGGCGTCAGTCGCTTGTTAGATTATTTTGAGAAAGACAAAACAGTCGACGCCCGGCGGGTTGGGATCGAAGGTCTCTCTCGTTATGGCAAGGCCGCCCTGGTGACGGAGGCCTTTGAACCACGCATCGCCATTGGCTTCATTGGCTCCTCCGGTGAAGGCGGCGCGAAACTCCACCGCCACATCTTCGGGGAGGCGGTGGAGAATCTGACCGGTGGCGAGTACTACTGGATGGCGGGCAATTTCCTGAAGTACGGCGCTTCCCAAGCGACCTTTGGACCTAAGACCGCCGGCGATCTGCCGGTTGACTCACATCAGCTGATCGCCTTGTGCGCCCCACGCCCTTGCTTTATCAGCTATGGGGTAGTGGAGAAAGGCGACGCAAAGTGGGTGGATGCGCATGGCAGCTTCATGGCGGCGGTGGCGGCGGGGCCGGCCTATAGGCTATTGGGGAAGAGGAACCTTGGCACACCCGGCAACTACCTAACAGACCCCATGCCATCGGTCGGCAAGTTGATCGGTGGTGAACTCGCCTGGAGGCAACACAATGGCGGTCACAGCGTCGCCGAGAACTGGCCGGCGTTCATCGAATGGGCCACCCAATTCATTAATGCACCGCGCGTCCGGGCCGAAGCGCCGAGCGCACGCCAACAAATGTTTACCTCGAATAGAGCAAGCGATCTTAATATAACTGTCAAAAAGCACGGTCAATTCGGCACAGGCGCCGCGCCGGCTGCCGACCAGCCTACGCCCCGTTCCGATCAGAACTCTCAGATAGCTCATGCCCAATTGCTCGAAAAAGCCAGGAAGGGACGCATTGATATTTATTTTGAGGGGGATTCGATCACCAGACGCTGGGGCACCAGCGATAAGCAATATAAAGCGTTTCTGGCGAACTGGCGGGAGAATTTCTTCGGCTGGAATGCGGCCGACTTCGGCTGGGGCGGTGACACGACTCAAAACATTCTCTGGCGGCTCAAGAACGGAGAACTGGATAACGTCAATCCGAAAATCATCGTCGTAATGGTTGGCACTAACAATGTCGGCACGCTCGCGCCGCAAGGGAGCGAAGACCCACGAGTCGCAGACATCACCCGCGGGATCAAGGCCATTCTGGACATCTGTCAGCTAAAGGCACCGAATGCGACGATTGTGCTAATGGGAATAACTCCCCGCAACGACAACCTGGCGGTGATGACGATTATTAACCAGATCAACGATAACATCGCAAGATTCGCAGACGACAAAAAGATCAAGTACTTGAACATCAACCACAGGCTGGCTGATAAAGACGGCAAGTTGTTCGAGGGCATGGCCAATCGTGACGGCCTGCACTTGGAAGTTAAAGGTTACCAGGTGTGGGCCGACGCCCTGAAACCGATCTTTACCGAATTGCTAGGACCGCCCGCGAAAGAAGATCATGCACCGCCGCCTACTGGAGACCCGAGCACCAGAAAAATTTCCGCCAATTCGCGCCAGTCAGAGGTTCAGAAATAAAGTTTGGGAACTCAAACTGCGAATGTCTCATTGGTTAGCCGAGCAGAACTCTGGCATCGCTGATCGACAAATACGGAACCGTGAGCGGTAGCTACTGGGTCGTTTCCGGGACGCTCAGCATCGTGGGTCGACGAATACGGAACGGGGAGCGGTAGCGACCTGGTCCGTGACCGTTACAAATGAGCTTATTGTTACCGGACCCGGTCGCTACCGCTCCTGGTTCTGTATTTGTTTGGCGCTGCAGCTCGCTTCCTGCTGAAGACACGACTACCGAAGCCGCGTAAGCAAACCTCTGGCATCGTTTGTCGCTAAATACTGAACGTGAGCAGTAGCGACCGGATACTACACTCAACTCTAGCCGCGCTGCTCAACTACAGAACCGTGAGCGGTAGCGACCGGCTCGTTTCTGGGACGCTCAGCATCGTGGGTCGACGAATACGGAACGGGGAGCGGTAGCGACCTGGTCCGTGACCATTACAAAAGAGCTTATTGTTACCGGACCCGGTCGCTACCGCTCCTGGTTCTGTATTTGTTTGGCGCTGCAGCCTCGTTTCCCGTTGAAGACAAAGCCGCGTAAGCAAACCTCTGGCATCGTTTGTCGCTAAATACTGAACGTGAGCGGTAGCGACCGGATGCTACACTCAACTCTAGCCGCGCTGCTCAACTACAGAACCGTGAGCGGTAGCGACCGGATCCAGGCACTCAACAGTGTTCCAAGGTCTTACTGCCTACGAAATTATCGATGCAGGTTGAATGTAGGATCCGGTTGCTACCGCTCCCGGTTCTGTAATGCTACCCACCTCGAGGCAAGCAAAAGGCGCCTCACCCTTCTTCAGGGACGAGGCGCCAAAAAAGCTCCGCGTAGTAAGGAAACGTCAGCTGGCAATGCTTGAGACGCTCTTGATCTCTGGAGACTTATCGCTTACGTCCGCTTTGACCGGCTGCATACTGGAGCTATCAAACGGCTGTTCATCCCGGCCATTGGTCTTGCCCTTGCCGGTTTCGGCAGTCTTAATCATTTTGCAGCTACCTTCGAAAAGTGCGCCTGGCTCGATCATCAATGAGGCAGTCTGAATGTTTCCATTCAGCTTAGCCGCGCGGCCAAGTTCGAGACGCTGGGTAGCGATAATGTCACCATTGACGGTGCCGTGAACAATCGCAATCGCTACTTCGATGTTGGCATCAAGTTTCCCATTGGCCCCAACAATCAATGTTCCACTACTGGAATTGACTCGGCCTGACAAGTGGCCGTCAACGCGCATCATAGCCTTGAAGTTGGCCTCACCGGTTACGACCGTACCGGCGCCGACGAAGCCGCTGAGATTGCCTTCCTTTATTTCGCGCGCAAGCGACTCGCTTTCCGTCATCGCCTTGGTCGCAGACTGAGTGTTTTCAGTTTGCAATCTTGCTTCGGGAGTTGTTGCTTGAGGCGAATTAAAGGTTCTGGGGGCGGTGTAGTGTGACATGTCCTGTTTCTCGGGGGAAATCTCGCTGTCCGGCGACTCTTTTGGGTTCTTTCCTATCCTAAGCATTAAAAACCTCCGTTGTTTTGGGGGCCGCGGATTAAGTCACAGGTGCCATCGCGGACGGTAAGAGTAACGAAACTACGCGCGCCTTAGTTTTAGTGGAATTATCAGCCTTGACGACTGGTTCTGTCTGGTCAACCGCCCAGAAGCGGGAAACACATAATAGACAAACAAACCTTTCGCTGTCTAGCCTTGCAATCTAAATATAATCGTACGAGGCATTACTTTCTAAAAGTGAACAGGTTTTTCCGGTTACGGCGCGCTTGCGGAAACGTTTTTCCCGTAACTTCGAACAAGTTTACTCTCCGTTTCGACGACTATTGGTTTCCCATTGATTACTGGTTTCTTAGATGTGGTAGCGAACGCCCGCCCTGGTCAGGTGGGTTCTAAGAAGATGCGGGGACGAAGGACTTTGGGCGGCTTCGGCGTTACTTTTCAGACTGAATTAAGGCTAATAGCAACTCGTGAGCGATTCGTCATTTGCCGTTCTGGATACTCACAGCGAGGACATCATTCAATGCGGCTACCGCAGCCCGCTTCGGAGCCGAGGGCAACTTCACGTTCAGATCAACCGAACTATTGCCCGCAATTGTCGCGCTGCCGAACCTCGTCCATCCTTTTCCGTAATCCAGATATACCGGTACGCGCATGACAAAGTTGTTTGAAACACCGCTCTGGGTTAGCTGACCCTTCAAAGTGCCGTCACTGCCGATTTGATAGTCGAAGCGATAACTCGGAACTTCGGTTCCATAGACCCATTCATTGAAAAACCAATCCATTCGACCATTTCGAGCCACGTCCATCTCCCTGGTCATATGTTTCTCGACTGCCTTTTTAAAGTCTTCAGTAGAGACGTCCTGGTTGAAATTGGTCTTGATGAAATCCTTCATCATATCCTGGAAACGAGCGTCCCCGGTTTTCGCCTGGTCGAACATCATCATTCGCAGCATATGAAGAATGTAAGCCCCCTTAGGGTAAATGAGATATCGAGCGACTCCTCCGGTCTTGCCGCTATTGAGGCGATATCCTTGTGTGACCGGGCCCACAGTATATGGCTTGCGACCCTTCGTGGCGGGGCTCGCTTCCACAATCAGCTTCCTCTGGTTTTCCCAGAAGTCAATAAACTTCGCCACATCCTTGCGCACATATTGAACGTATAACGAAGCCGAAAACTCAGCAAAGCCCTCGCTCATCCACTGATCGTGATAGCTGTCCCAGCCCACGACGTGGCCCCACCACTGATGAGCAATCTCATGAGGGGCAACGTATCGCCAGAAATTGTTCGTGCCTCCCCTAAGGCCCATCAGTTGAGTGCGTTGAGTTGAATCGATAAAGGCGGTATAAGGCATGAAGACCAGGGTCGGCCATGCTTGCCCGAAGAAACCGGCAGGTTGCTGAGTCATTGCTATACGCGTATAGGGAAGCTTGCCAAAGAAAAGGTTATAGATACGGGCGGCATTTTGTGCATCCGCCAGAGCAGAATCGGCCATCCTGGTAGTGGATATTGAACCCAAAGTGGTCATAGTTTGAATACCCGCGGTCTCCGCCCGTTCGATGTCCTGCTGGATTTGCCTTAACTCGTCCGGTACATCCTCGTTTGCATAGAATTCAATGTTGTAGCCGGAATCCTGGTCTGCAATCTCTTTCTTCTTAAACTTGCCGTAGTTGAACCCGGCAACGGCCAGCTCAGTTGTCCCGCTCGACCATTTTGCTATGCTTACACCTCCTTCTTTTGTCTCCGGCCCAACGGGTGCCCCGGTGGCAACCAGGGTAAAGCCCTTTGGATAGTGGAAGGTCATGTCGAAGATTGCCCGGTCGCCAAACTGCGTGCCTCCGTTATTTGGATACCAGGTCGAGCGGGGGATAAGGATAAAATTGCCGCCACCTGAATCACGTAAGGCGTCTGAACCGTCGTACTGCACAGTCACGGTGTAATTTTTCCCCGCTTCGAGTGGTTGCGGCATGATGATTCCAAAATCCGCATCCTCGTCTTTTCCCTCTTGAACAAAGTTTAAGTCTTTCCCCTGCTCATCCAGCACCCGACTTACTCGCAGAGTGCGGTAAAGACTGAGGAGCACTATGCGTCCTGGAACAAGCGCCCGAAACGTCAAACGATCGGTGGCGCTTAAATGTGCTCCCTTTATCGTGCTATCAATTTGATGGCGGGTGAGATCTACCAGCCGGTGATCCTCCGAACTGCTTGCAGTTCCTCCTTGGTACTCATCAATCCTGTGAAAGGCCGTCCAGAATCCTCCGTCGTCTTCCCCATAACTAAAGAGCAGTACTTCTTCAGGAGATACTTCGGGTATTCCGAGCGGATTGAAAAGATAAACTAGTTTGTTGAAACGCTTACCATTGATGAAAGCAGTAAAGAAGCCTGGACGTTCGGGCGAATAAAGATCCGCAAGCGTGCGAAGCTCGCTGTTATCGTGCAATCGCTTCCGCAAAAGGTTTTGGTTCTCACGAAACAGATCGCCAGCGCGATTGACTTGCGGTCCACTGGTACCCATCTTAATTGTCGGGGCGTTCTTTATTTCGTCAAACGTTTTGTCGGTAAACCGCAGTGTGAGGTTTGTGAATTGCTCGGTTATTGAAGGCTCCTTGGTAAATATCTTCAGACTATCCTTTTCACGCTCGGTAGGAGGCACTAACGTAAACTCGCCATCGCCGATGAAAACAGCCGCAGTGTAGCGACCTTCGACGGGCGCCAGGAAATAAAGCTCGCCGCTACGTAAGTTGAATGACGCGCCTTCCCTCTTCAGCATAAGGTTATTAACAGTCGCGAAAGGTCCGGAAAAATCCTGGTCAGCTTTTCCCTGTTGCCGTAGAACTTGATAAATCGGATCGGCATTGGCCTTCATTGCAGCGGCTGCAATCGTCACGTTGGCCTCGACTGAAGCTATTTCGAGCCGCAGATCAACCGGGAGGCTAGCGCCTTCGTCTAACTTGACTGATTCCTTGCGTGCTTCGGCGAAACCTGGCGCCGATATAACAACCGTATAGACGCCCTCGGCCAACCCTTCAACCTTGTAACGTCCCTGCGAGTCAGTAACTGTGGTGAATCTCTGATTATTGACCTCATCGCCTATCGTTACTGACGCGCCGACCACCGCGGCCCCTTTGGGATCAGTGACCTTTCCTTCGATGCGACCACCGGTGCCGTGAACGATGATCAAGGGGACCGTCAAAGCAAAAAACAAAACGACCATACCAGCCAGAGGCCTATTCCTTATCAACATGGTTTTCCTTCCAAATAGCCTGGAATTTCGAGGAGTCGCGGGGATCAGAAGCTAACGATAGAAACCTATTATTGAGGGGCGATTATTTGCAGTCAAGCCCGCTGCGTATTCGTGGTCTGTTTGTCATGGGTAAATCTGGCGTGGCATTCTGGTGTGGGTTGGCAGTAGTCCCGATCAGAACGAATGCTTCGTGAACCAGGTGGGGATCCGCAATGTCTGAAGAAAGCAAAACAAGAATCAAGCTGCTCCGCGGCGTCGGGAATGCGATTGAAGACTTCGGCATGATCGAAGACGGAGATCGCATAATGGTGTGCTTGTCTGGCGGCAAGGACAGCTACACGATGCTCGAATTGTTAC
>DASXQM010000027.1:0-91105 GCA_036507195.1 Pyrinomonadaceae bacterium
CTGATGATCAAGCGAACGAGGGCCATTCTTACACGGACTGGCGAAGCTTATTCTCGGGGAGACTTCAGATTACAGAAGGCAGAATTATAAAGATCATGCTGTGTGAAAGCGAATCAGCGATGCGGCACAAAATCATTTTACATGCGGGGCTCGATAAGCTCGGTCAACGCGCCAACCCTGCGAGCTGTGTCTCAGTTTGGCGATGGTAAGAGCGTGAGGTAGCCCGCAAGCCAGCCAGCGCGCCCGAAGATGCCTATGGCCGTGATTAAAGTTTCTCTGCGCTACCGCAAGCATGAAACTCTCGCTTATGTTGGCGGCTACGTTAGCGGTTTCCTCTGCTCCCCCAGGCGGAATGCTCTCGCCGCATTCTTCAAAAAAGCAAATATTCACAAACGCTGTGGGCCAGTCGGCGCTTGCGGGTGGCACTATTGACTGCACACTTTCGATGATTAACTCATTGCCTTCGCAGTCCAGGGCCAGCCCGGGCGCGACAATGATTTGTCCCGATTTGCTGGTTACCTTGAGTCCGGAAACTATCCCGAAGCCATGCAGGCTCCGGTTATGTCGTTTGAGTTTTCCACGAAAGTATTGTTGCTCGAGGTCGAGGTCCTCGGGCGTCAGCAGCTTGCCGGAAAAGAAACGAGGTCGCTTGAGGGATTGCGATTCAGTCATACGTCAGTCGTCCTCGGCAGATATCGCAAGAGCGTCCACAGTTCCGATCTTGTCTATCGCCGCGCGCAGTATCTCTTCGTCGACCCGGCCGCTGGCAGCGATCCGGCGCGCAGCCTTATCGGCGGCTTCCTGAACCAGGTTGCCGTCGTGGCCGCGCGTCCATTCCCATTTCACTTCATGCCTCCCCGCTGCTTTGTCTAACCGCGCCCACCATTCGTGATTGGCTTTGCGGCGAAACCGGCCACTCATCGTTTCGACGACATAACGCGAATCAGTAAAGAGATGAACGCTGCAAGGTTCCCGCAAAGACTCCAATCCTAGAGCCGCTGCTGCCACCTCGGCCTGTTGGTTGGTCGCCTGGCCCAGATAAGCGCCGACCGCTCGCCAAACGCCCTGATACCCGAGCAACGCCACCGCCGCGGCGCGCGTGGAGACTTGCCCGTTGCCGAGACTCGAGCCGTCGCAGAAAATTGTCACCGCTTTGCGAGGCTTAGTCATATTTTCTTTCTCTTTAAGAGCTTTTACCATAATGGCGTGACGCGGATTGCCGGTAGTTAATATACGTGTTTCATCGGGTAGTGTCCTAATTTGAAAAATGCGCCGGATCTTCTTTCACCTCCCCCGTGCGGAGGCCACCCACATTTGCCGCGGTAAAAGTCGTTATGCACCTTGCGAATGACCGAGAGCTATTGACTAGCCTCGGTGATTGTTATAGAAATGCCGCGCCTACTAAATCCCCCAGCTAGTAATCAAGTTAGACCAATGAATCGCATTGAAGGAGGTGACCTATGAGAATCTTTTTCTTACTCGCCGTGTTCACAGTCGCGGTTCCCTTACTCGTCTATGGCCAGACAGATCCGGGCGCAAAAACAAAGCCAACTCCCTCCGCGAGTCAGCAGAGCGGCGCAGTCGAGCAGACGCTGATCCGGCTGGATCGCGAGCTGATGGACGCCGCTGTGCGCAAGGACAAGACGGTGTTTGAACGAACGGCACTAGACCGCTATGTTTTCGTGAACCCTGGTGGGGGCGTTCAGGAGAGGGCAGAGGCTATGGATGGCCCCAACCTGGAGTCGATCCAAACTGAGAACGTGATGGTGCGGGTCGACGGTGATACGGCTGTACTGACCGGCAGAGCAATGGTGAAGGGGAAGTTCGCCAATGGCAGAGACATAAGTGGGCAGTACACCTATATGCGCGTGTTGGTTAAGCAGAAGGGTCAGTGGCGACTTGCCGCCATGTCGGTTGTTCCGATCCAGCAGCCTCAGCCAACGCCGACTGCGACGCCGAGCCCAACGCCGTAGGGATTCCAAAGCGTCAGAAAGAACATCCGTTTAGTAACTTTCTTATGAATTCTTCGAGCTTAGTCGCGGATACAAAAACTCTGACATCAAGCTGCTTTGGCGGATCGTCTTGCAGCATTACCTTGTGATCCGAAGGATAGTGTCCCTGACTAATCTCGGTGTCTCCTCTGTGTTCTCTGTGTCTCGGTGTTGAATTTTTATTAGCGAGTGCTGACCAAAGAGACACAGAGAACACAGTGTGATTACACAGAGAAACTGAACTCAGGCTCCCAATGGCGTCAGAATATGACGAAGATTTTTACTTTTCTTACCCGAGCCGCGCGCAAGGCGTTTCTCGGTCCGGCGGAAGCGCTGCTGCTGCTCAGAATGGCCGGATGGGTCCTGCTGCTTTCCATTGCGGTAAAAGTATTTCCGCTGCCCCGCGCGTTGCGCCTGGTCGCGACAAAAACAAGACGCCGTTCCGAGACTTCAGAAAGCGAAACTCAGCAACGGCTGGCCGATGCCATTGACCTTCTTTTGAAAACAGACCTGTTTATTCTCAAACCGATCTGCTGGAAGCGAGCGGCGCTTTTGCATCGCTACCTGGCTTTAAATGGAATCAAAACACGAATCCTGTTTGGCATGCGCCGTGAATCTAATGGCAGCCTCAGCGGTCATGCCTGGGTTGAAGCGAACGGCAAATCTATATTGGAGACTACAGCTCTGGACTACGCCGTTACATACGCCTTTCCTTCCAACGAAACCTTTGACGTTGATCTCAAACTACTCACGGAGAGATGAAGTCTAAAAACAAGCGCGCTGCGGTCAGATATCGTCAGCTCCCTCTCTAGACCGCTTCAAATCTTCGCCGCAATCGTCCCCAGTCCACAAAGACGAGGTACATCGCGAGATGGTAGGGGAAAAAGATATTCATGAAGAACATTGTTCCCAGGTGAAATACTATACCCAGCGCGAGAATTATCAGGCGCGCGCGCCTGAAAAAGATCGCAAGCGGGAACGAAAGCTCCCACAGGACCACCAGCGCGACGAAAATCGGCGTGTACTCGCGGACGTGAGGTAGCCAGAAGGCCAGCCGAAAGTGAGTGTCATGCAAATTGTCGAGCGAATGAACAATGGCAAGGCTTGCCAGGTTGTCAGGGCTCAGGTAACTCAACCCCGCGACGCGAATCTTAATCAGGGCCGAGCTGAAGTAGGACCACGCGAGCAGGGCGCGCATCAACAGAATCGGATAGCCGTAAATGATCTTAGACGGTCGCGGCCGCTTCTTACCTCGCCAACTGTCGCAAGAGAACGCGTTGCCGCAAGGACTAAGAGCCAGAACAATCAGTATGTAGACCGCAGGCATCTCGTCGTGATTGAAGTGGCTGAAGCTGCGCAGTAGTCCTTCGTAGAAAACGAAGAGGACAGCGGACGACTTCGTTGTCAGACTCGTTAGGCAGCCGATCGTCGCGCCGAACAGCGAAAGCACCATCAGCCACTTGAGTGTAAACATTCCGGCAGGGGTCAGCAGCAGGTCGTAAAAGCGCCAGGGGAAAATTTGCATCGCGCCCGTGGGACGCAGGAGGGTTGCGGGGAGCTGACCGAGGTCGGAGAAAGAAGTCAGGAGGACTTCGCACAAAATGAATGCACAAACACCCGCACGCACCATCCCGAGCGTGGTGGCGTTTGTCGGCACAAGACGCTCTAGAGTACCGCTCTCCACGATTCAACGAAGCGATCGTACTCGCCGTTGACTCCTCCTTCCCACCAGTACGTATCGAGCCGGACCGACCTGAGTCTCTGGTCGGATGAGCCTGGTAACCGCGAGTTGTAAATGGCGCCCCATGTGCGCAGCAGTTCTTCGAGCCGGACAGCCCTTGGCAACTTGTCAATGCCGCCATAGGCTGCCGCCAGGCGGATGTTTGCGGGATGAGGCGAACGGATTTTGAAGCTTTTGTTCTCGACCGCGGCGCTGACGAGGCTCCAGCTGCGGCCGGTCAGCGCGTTCGTGAGCTTGATAGGCGGCAGGTCAATGGTTTCACCACTGATAGTTTCGCCGCGCAGCAGGTAATAGTCTCGGCTGCTTTGCGTGTCTCTAATCCCGAGCATCATCGTCGAGGCGGCGAATGGGTAAAGGTTTCTGATCGAAGCGAAAGCAAGGAGGAGCGGGACGAAGAGAGCAGCAGTGAGCGCGGCATAGCGCACAAGGGCACGCCGATCTTCTGCCGTGAGGCGATCGTCAAGTTTTGTGTCTTGAGCCGGTCCCATGTCTGCCTCGGCAAGCTAAAGCTTGAACTCTGAACTGCCGAATGGCATTCAAGGAGTTTAGAGTTCAAACTTCAGTTTGTCAGCCCTGGAGAGCTAAAGCTGAACTCTGAAGGATCGGAAGACTGGAAGCGGTCGAAGAGCCTTAAAAGAATATCGAGGACGCCAGAGCATCCTCGACAAAAAGACCGGCGACCCGGTTAGAGACTCGAGAGCACCGGTCTTTCGTAATATCGCACCCCCACTGAAATGCCGGCGAGCTACGCTCCCCATCTCACGGTAAAAACCCTGCCCAGGCAAATTTCAGTTGGTGGCGCCACTGTCTACAGCCTGAAAGAAGGTCGTGGCCTCGAGCACGTCGACCGGCTGAGAAATCTCCGGCTCGACAAACTTCCTTTTGCTCGAAGGCTCGGTTGTCTGGTTTTCGGTGGTCTCGTTATTCACTAGAGATTCGCCTTGCGGATTTTGATCTTGATCTATCAAGAGATTCCTCCTGGATTGAGTCAAACTAAAAAAGATCTACTGATGCTCCTTCGTTGCTCTTTCAGAAGCCAATTACGGAAGGGCCTCGACATTTACATAAACTCTGAAACTACCCGTCTGCTGGAGACCGAACAGAAATTGCAGATTGATGCTTGCTCCATTGGCCAGCGGCGTGCCGAGTGTAACTGTGCCGGCACTCAGACTGCTGTTAAAGCCGCCACCATTAGGTTGTCCCGTGCTGGGCGCAGTGGCGACGTCGAGTGTCGTGCCTTGCACGGTAACCGTGCAGGGTGGCGTTGCCGGTGCACCCGTCGCAGCACACGTAACACTGTCATTAATACCCGCGACCACGACCGCGGAAGAGGTGCGTGCCCTCATATCCGCAAAACTGGACGCGGCGGGAAAGGTGTCAAGATCGATTATGCGGAAGCGCAAACGAGTGACGTTGGCGCCGGTGTTGTTTACAAATCTTCTGCGAATCGAGAGCGTCCCGAACGTGGAGTTATTCGGGGCGTCGCCGGTAAAGTCGCGCACGCGGTTTGGTGGACTACTCCTGAGCACGGTTGCATCGAGCAAATTTTCAGTAATCGTACTGTTGCGCTGAATCGGAGACGAGAGATTCTCCGGCCCCGGCGCTCCCAGCCTTTGCCCGCCGCCTGCTGAAGTTCCGTTGGTATCGACAAAATAGAAATCAGCGGAATTGACATCCGTGTCCTTGGGAGTGCTGATCGTGCATGGTCCAAGCAGATTAACGGCGCCGCCTTTTCCGCAAGTGTCACGAAGCCAGGAGTAATTGATCGCAAAAGGCGTCAGATTGGGAAGGCCTGTGCCTTCCCTGTAAAGAGTATTGGATTCACTGGTTGGGCCGACTGCGTCAAACCGGTTCGCGAGCGTAAAGTTGCCGCCGCCGCTATTGTTATTAAAGAGCGCGATGCCCTGGCGAGCCAGCGGCGGGTTACCGCCCATGCCGTCCGGATCTTCGCCGTCTGTGATTTCAGTGGTGTAGGTTGCGTCGCCCGTGGCCGTAGTACCGTTGCCTGCCGGATAGGTGGCCAGAGAATATCCATCGGAGTTTACGCACAGGAAGTGGCCGCGGGCTGGAATAACTGTCCCGTTCGGTATCGTGCAGCGCACAATTCCATCAGAGGCCGCTATCGCGTAGCCCGTGCCCGAACTGGCAGCGACAGTATGATCCGCACCGCTATCGTTGTAAATCTCAATGAATTCGTCCTCGAAGCCGTTAGGGCCCGTCAGGCGATACTCGCTGATAATTAAGCTGCCGGCGGCAGGCGCTTTCGGGACAACAGACCAGAGCGCCTTGCCCTTGCCATCGCTATCACCGCCGGAGGTCCCGCTGCCCGAACTAGTCGCTGCTGTCGGCGTAGATAAGCTCGTAGACGTATGCTGTGCTGACGACGCGGAGATGTTGACTAAACTTTGGTCAGGGACGGTGGGCGACAGCGTCGGAGCCGTAATGATTACGGGCACGCCTGGCCGCACCGAAGGCATGACGAATACGGATACGCTTCGCGCCGCACGACTCTTTCGCTTTGAGCTCTTCTTTTTAGCCGATACGTCAATCTGCATGGCAGATAGCACGACTACCGCGGATAACGCTATGATCGACATCCGAACTGGTCTAACCATCTTGATTCTCCTTTTGCGACCGCCAGTGTTTCAACGCGCCTTGTAGCAGTTTCGAGATCTTTTGTCCTTACGGTCTGTGAAACCTAAGCCGGTGACTCTAACAATTGAGTAAGTAAGTAGGTGAGGCCATGCATGATACTAATGGCCAGATACGGCGTCAATGAGTTTCTCCGGGTCATTTGTGACAATTCTGTTGCCAATAGTCCCGTCGCAGGCTAATTGCAAACCAGCAAATTAGCCTGCTGGCTGCCCGGGATTTCATGGTCCTAATAACCTTTGAGCGTGGAAGTGGCGCAAAGCTGTCTCAATACTGGACACCGCCCGTTCCAGCGTCACCTCGTAGTGCTCAGTCATCTCCCTTGCAATGTGGCTCACCGGCAACCGTTTCTCAAGCCCGCGCCAAATTAGACTCGCCGTTTCGTTGAGTTGGTAATATTTCTTCGTGTTCAAATCCACGAGCACTCCTTCGAGTCCATCAAGATCGGTGAAGATTACATGCTCGTACGGCAGCGGAGGAGCTGCGGCATTGTATTCAAAATCGTTGGCCGACATGCAAGATTCCTTTCTGGAAGGGCGTCATCTGAGTACCGGTAGAGACCGGTCGTTCGCTATCGGAGACGCTGTTTGAGATAGGGAACTCCAGGGGATCTTCCCCAGAGTATGCAAACAAAAGAGACAAGGAGATCCGGTCATCAAATCCGCCTTTTCGGCAGCGGCCGCAAGCACCGTTAACGCGTTTATTCGATTCTCAGATTGGGCCGTCGCGACCTGCTGCAAACGCGGTAAAGCAGCGCTGAAGTCTTCATGATTCAGATCCGCGATGATGTCTTCGTCGCCCTTTTCACCGCGAAAACCTGAGAGGTTACAGCAGAGAGAAAGTTGACCGCGATAATTTATGTTGGCACTTACACCACGCAGGGCCGAGCATGGAGCCGCCAAATCGGTATTGTAATAGCCCACGTCGATACCGACGCGCATTTTGAAGACTCGGGCCAGCAAGGCGATTTCGCGTTCCGCATCTGCGCGCTCCTCAAGTGTCAGGGCGGAAGCATCCGCGATTTTTATGGAAGTGGGCATGATATGGGCGAAACTGAGTCCCGCCGCACCCATGCGCGCCGCAAAAAGAGCAATCGCCTCAAGCTGGGGCACAGTATCGCGACGAATTCCCACTTTCACATTGAAAGGAAACTGGTTGGCCCAGCAGCGCGAAAAAGCGCGCACGACGCGCTCAAAGGATCCCTCGCCGCGCCAACGATCATGCGCCTCGCGGTTCGCGCCATCAAGACTGAAAGACACATGGGTAACGGTCCCTCGATGCTCGCATAAGAGCGGCCAAACACGTTCGAAATGCCAGCCATTGGTCACAAAGCTGCATTTCAAATCCAGCGCTGCCACTGCGGCAAGAAGTTTCCCGAAATCCGGATGCAGCGTTGGCTCGCCCCCAGTGAACATCACTTGCTCAATACCCATCGAGTCGCGCGCGTCGCTGGCTACCTGAGCAAAGAGTTCAACGGGAAGAAAGTCTGGGGGACTATGGTAAAGAGCATCTTCGTCACGAAGACAGTAGCTGCAATGTAGATTGCAGATGTTAGTCAGCTCGACCGTCAGCCGTCGTGGCCCGTAGTCCGCGGTTGTTGCCTTCGGTGGCGTTAAGTTCATTCCAACCATTCCATTCATCCCACTAATCGCGTGTGTAGCTCGATATCAGATTCGCTGCAGTCTCCGTGTCGAGAAGATCCTTACCCGCGAGCAGAGAGTAGCCCTTGGACTGCTTAACTAATGCGGAAAGGACCGCCAGGTGTTCCGTCGCCGTCGATCGATCGTAACAAGACCACGGATTCATGCGAATGAGCCGCGCCATTGTCTCAGCAGAAGAAAGTTGCAAAACGCGGCTGCGTTCGCCGCCGCTTAATTGGGAGAAGAACAACCTTTTAGGAGTGCACTGCTCCTTGAATTCCGAATTGAACACGCGATGGGGAACAAATTGTTTTTTGTCATTCTTTTTGTCGACGGGCTGTGCTTGCATGTAATTGAGCGAGGCCCGGGCTTGCAGAAAGTTACTGGCTGCAAAGGTCTCAGCGGTAATCGCGAAACAGCGACGCAGTGGCCACGCCTTGACCTCAACTCCTTGGGCGCCTAATACCAACACGTCATCCGTCAGAAACGACCAGTCAGCCGCTGCGAGCTGAACCGTCAAAGTCGACTTGCCGCTGCCCGACGGGCCAATGATAAGCACTCCCTGTCCGCTTTCCGGATCGATCACAGCGCTGCTATGCAACTCAAATAAGCCGCGACGGCGCAGCACCGCGGCCAGTGCGTAGGTCACCACTCGCGTCAGCGCGGGTGATTGAATCTCGAGCATTCCATTTGTCCAGACCTCGACGGCTGCGTGCCGCGACTTGCCTATAGAGACGATCGAACCTTCGATGTCGATGTAAGACATCTTACCGTCAGTGAAGCAAGTGCCACCGCCGGCGATCTCGAATTGAGGCCAACCGAGTGGTATTTCCGGAGGTTTAACCCTGCTTCCGATGACAATCGCGGCAGATAATAACGCGTCGTCTAATGACGTGTGCCGGGTCGCAGTGCCGGGGGTCAGGTACCAGCCCGCGAATAACTTTTCGATTGCCTTGGCCGCCCAGGTGTCCTGCGCTTCAACCACGATAGTCTGAGCAGCGACACGGTAAATCATTCGCTGCGTCGATTCTGCTACGTCGTGAATTGCTTGCATATCGCCTTTGGATCAGCAGGCCGGCAATGATTCATCACTGATTCATCGCTGCATCGGTAACTTTCGCGGGCGGCACCAGCACGAGCCGCAGTGGTGTTCGTTGCGACCTGGTCAAATCAGCTCGAACATATAACCGGATATTTGGCGAGAGTCTGGTTATAGCATCCTCAAAGGGCGTGTCCTTGATGACAGTGTCAACAATCTCTGTCGAGTCGTACTTGATTTCGGCGGGAATCTCCAGGACTTCCGCGATCGTCAGCACTACGTACGCCAAAAGCTGTTTCTTTGATCTTATGGTGAGGTAATTATCTTCCAGATCAACCTGCAAAGGGTCGTCAACGGGTTGCGCTGCAGATTGTTCTCCGATGTCTTCAGTGTTTCCTTCGATCAGCATGGCCTCAGAACTGCCTTGAACGACTGCGGTTTTGGCCGGGTCAGGATCGTCCTGGCCCATGAGAAAGATGCCCACTAGCGTCGGCTGCGCGTTCGCGCGAATTTCATAATCGAGGTAAACACGCGGGGCCAACAGTCGCAGCGCCGGTTCGAGTGGCAAATCGATGAATTCTACCGTAATCGATTCCTTTGTCATGGTTGGTCCCAAAATCACGCGCGCACCGAGACGCTTTGATAACTCTACCGCGATGTCGGTCATCCTCACTTTGTCGGCCTTCAAAGAAACTCCGGTTATGTAGCCTTTAGTTATACGCAGCCTGAACTTCTTTTTAGGCGCCGGCCTGGCAGCGCTCTGCGGTTGCGTTTGTCCCTGCGCTCTGACATCCACTGCCAGGAAGATTCCTGGAGTTGCTATCAGAAGAGCGAAAAACATGATTCGCAGGTAGAGTGACACCATCAACGCTGCGTTGGATCCATCAAAACCTTTTTGCGGTTGCAAGCGAGTCATTCCTGTCCTTCCTGGCCTCTGATTACCGATTCTGAAATCGTGAGAAGAATCTACTATTGCGCCTAATAATGTTCAGTCGGGTCGACTGCTAGTGGTGAGGCGCTCAAACTAGCATGCGCGGTCACATGCGTCAACAATCGCCCGGACGGGGCTACTAACTGCCAGTCCTTCGGACCTAAGAGCTCAAGATGAACCAGTATCCTGCGGAATGGTGTCCCCAATTTGGACCAATCTCTGTGCCCCTCCGTGTTCTCTGTGTCTCTGTGGTAAATATTTATTAGCGATTGCTCACCACAAAGACACAGAGAACACGGAGGGGGGCACAGAGAAAACTGAAATTAGGACACTGGCGGGAGCTCTCCGTCATTCATCTCCCACCGCCGTTACCGGCCACCAACCGCCTTTCACGGTCTCGTCTGAACAGCCCAAAAGGGCGCATCAGGTAGTAAGCAAAACTGAGCGGCCGTGGTAGAGGGATAGTCTCAATGTCAGCGTCCGTTGGCTGCAATAGTAGGCGACAATACCGCAACCTGGAGCGCCAACCCGCACGCACCGCCCAGTTGAATCTAATACTCTCGCTGATCGATACCGGGCGTTGCCCAACATCACCGAAGAGTCTTTTCGAGACTTGCTTCGCAAGTGACACTACTATCCTGTCCGCCGCTAACTTCGACTTTACGTGTTCGGGCAAAGGAGCATTCAGCAGGCTCTTTGCCAGGTAGAGCCCGAGCAGTAACATTCTGTCACTTCCCGACGATGCGGCGCGCTCGAGCACCACGCTCCAGTTCAGATCCGGGCGCGCTCTTGCCAGCTCAGCCACATCGCAGATCCAAGCCAGTCGTTCCCATAGGTGCTTGGAACCGTGCACACAAAGCGACAGCAACAGATCTTCAGCCGACAAACTCTTGACCGCTATCTTGTTAAGACCCAATGTTTCCAGACGTCCCCAAAAATCTTCGGCCTGCAACGAGGAGGCAAATAGACTTGAGGCTACCTCCCAATGCAGCTCGACAATCAGGCGACCTTCTTCCCGACTCATTGATAAGTTGTGTTGGGTGCGCAGCAGAAGCGCCTGCTGGGCATTGGTCCAGGCTGTGCCGCAAACAAACCCCAGCGCTGTCAGAAGTTCCTTGGCCCGCAGAGCGTCGGCCTTGCGCACGAGGATGTCCAGGTCAACAAATCGCCGCAAGCTCAGGTTCCCATACGCATAAGCCGCGAGGGCCGGACCCTTGTAGGGAACTGCCTCAATCCCTGCGGCTTCGAAGGTCTGAAGAATGCGGCACAATTCAGCCGTCAATAACAGATTACGTGCGACATTGTCCTGGTAGTTCTGTTTGAGCCGCGCGAGTTGATCTTGTGGAACGTTTGCGGCGGCGGTTGTGCTCAGGTGTGAGTAGATTAAGGGAAGGACGGAGTGGCGGCGAGCAAGCCGGTAAACATAATCCCAATCAACTTCGTCCGGTGAGCTGGTGATGGCCTTAATGCGTGCACTCGTTTCTGCATCAACCTTTGTGCGCGCACAAAGCAGAACCAGTTCGTCTTCGATACGCCTCGGCAGCTCATTTAAAACTACTGGCAGAGAAGGCATGACATTTCAGGTTTGGGTCGGCAACTAGTAGGACAGGCATTCCTGCCTGTCCTCTGCTCCTGGCTTTAAAACCATTCGAATAACAATTCGAAGATTTTCCATTTCTCATTTTTGATTAGTGCTGTCCCAACGTTAGTCGAACAGGATTAGTCATTTTGGGGACAACGCTCCCTGGAGTTTGGATGATTACTGGTGTAAAGCGGAAAAGACAACCAATCACAATTAGTACTGATGTGAACGTGTATGCCCATCGTCGCCCGGATCCGTTCGGGTCTGGCTTCTAACCACGAACTGTCAGTACCGCACGCTGGCAGTCCACTTCGCAAGACGGCGCTCAACTACAGAACCGTGAGCGGTAGCGACCGGATGCTACGCTCAACGTCACCGCTTTAGTCAAGGTCAAGGTTCGCCTTGGTCATACAAACATAGTTGACGGCGTTGATAAAGTCCTGTTCAGTCATAACTTCTTCGAGCGAGTCGGCCGGTTGAGCGTAGCATCCGGTCGCTACCACCACGCCGGGGACCCCGGCCCGCTCACGGTTCTGTAGTTGAGCGGCGCGGCTAAAGTTGAGTGTGGCATCGGTCACTACCGTGCCTGTTTTCATATACAACGACAGACAGGAATGTCTGTCCTACCTATTCATTCACCTTCAACACGGCCAGAAAAGCTTCCTGCGGAATTTCCACGCGGCCGACTTTCTTCATGCGCTTCTTGCCTTCCTTTTGCTTTTCCAGCAGTTTGCGTTTGCGCGAGATGTCGCCGCCATAGCATTTGGCAATAACATTCTTGCCCATGGCTTTCACGGTTTCGCGGGCAATCACTTTCATACCGATTGCCGCCTGAATTGGCACTTCGAAAAGTTGGCGCGGAATCAATTCCTTCATCTTTGCTGCCAGAGCCCGACCTTTCGCGGCCGCCGTATCGCGATGAAGCACCAGCGAGAGCGCGTCCACCGGTTCACCGGCAACCAGCACATCGAGCTTGACGAGATCGCTTTCCCAGTAGGCGGCCAGGTGGTAATCGAGCGAAGCGTATCCACGCGAGGTGGATTTCAAGCGATCATAAAAGTCGAGCACAATCTCGTTAAGCGGCAATTCATACGTCAGCATCACCCGGTTGGAAGTGATGTACTCAAAGCCCTTCTGCACGCCGCGCTTTTCTTCCAGCAACGCCAGAATTCCACCCAGGTGTTCTTCCGGTGTCAGGATTGTCGCGCGAATCGCGGGCTCTTCAATTTTCACTATGCGACCCGGATCCGGCATTTTCGCGGGCGAATCGATTTCCGTTACCTTGCCATCCGTTGTAGTCACGATATAACGCACGCCGGGTGCGGTTGTAATTAGATCAAGATTGAACTCACGTTCCAAACGCTCCTGCACGATCTCCATGTGCAGCAGACCAAGAAACCCGCAACGAAACCCAAAGCCCAACGCCGTGGACGACTCCGGCTCGTAAAAAAACGAAGCATCGTTCAGACGAAGCTTATCCATCGCGTCACGCAGCTCTTCGTATTGGTTGGTATCAACGGGATATAGTCCCGCGAAAACCATGGGCTTGATTTCCTGATAGCCAGGAAACGGTTCCTTTGTGGGCCGCGCCGCTTCAGTTACGGTGTCCCCAATCTGTACGTCCGCCACTGCTTTAATAGAAGCGGTCAGGAAGCCAACTTCACCCACGCTCAATTGATCAATAGGCGTTGGTCGTGGGCGGTTCACACCCAACGTTTCCACCTGGTAGTCGCGGCCGGCGTTAAAAAAGCGAATCTTCATACCTGGTCGAATCGTGCCATCAATAACGCGAAACAGGACTATCACGCCGCGATACGAGTCGTACCACGAGTCAAAAATCAGAGCCTTCAACGGGGCGCCGGGATCGCCTTTTGGCGGCGGCACTTCGCGCACGATGGCTTCCAACACTTCCGCCACTCCTTCACCAGTCTTGGCGCTGGTGAGAATGGCATTGTGAGTTTCCAGCCCGATGAAGTGTTCGATTTGTTCAATGGCTTTTTCCGGCTCGGCCCCAGGCAGGTCGATCTTATTGATCACCGGGATTAGTTCGAGGTTATTTTCGAGAGCGAGATAAGTATTGGCCAGCGTCTGAGCCTCGACGCCTTGTGAAGCATCGACGATCAGCAAAGCGCCTTCGCAGGCGGAAAGCGAACGCGAAACCTCGTAAGAGAAATCGACGTGTCCCGGCGTGTCGATCAAATTCAGAATATATGGCTGGCCATCACGCGCTTTGTAGTCCAGCCTGACTGCGTGTGCTTTGATGGTGATGCCGCGCTCGCGCTCCAGATCCATGTCATCAAGCACCTGCGCAGACATGTCTCGCCCGGTCACAGCGCCGGTGAGTTCGAGCAGGCGATCCGCCAGCGTGGACTTGCCGTGATCGATGTGCGCGATGATGGAGAAATTACGGATCTTATCGGGGTTCATAGGAAACTTTGTGCTTTGTACTTAGTGCTTTGTTCTTTCGTTACACGAAGTGTGTCCTTAAACGCAGAAATCAATGCTAAGAACAAAGTTCTAAGTACAAAGTTCGACTTTCAAACATAACAAAAGGCGCGCTAAACCGCACGCGCGCGCCCTTTGAGACATAAACAGAATTCAGGTGCCTTAAGTATCAGTCGTCGATATGCGCCTCGACGTAGGCGCGGCCTTTCTCCGGTGTGATCACTGAGCGAATGAAATCCGTGTTTTTCAGTGCCCAACTCCCGTGATCCTGGACGAACTCCTGGTAACCCTCGCCAGTGCCGTTGGGGTACCCGATCTTTCTTAGCACACGCAGAATCAAGGCGCTGTCTTGCGTGATGCCTGCGGCCTGAAAAAGTTTGTGCTTGTCGTCCTCGGACATGGACGATGAAAAGCTTGATGAGTCGGAGTTCGAATTCGAATCTGAGTTTGAGTCTGTATTGGCGTTTGAGTTGGAGTTTGAATTCCCATTGGCGTTGGAGTTGAAGTTGTAATTACGATTGGAACTGGACATGCCAGGGAGCGCCACATACCCCAGTACTGAAAGCACCACCACCAGAATCACGAGCAGAATCAAACCAAGGCAACCAGCAACTCCGCACCCGACAGCAATCTTTTGGTTTCTATTCATTGTCTACCTCATCTCTGAATCAGACTGGTACTGCAAAGAGTTTAGTTTGGCCGCCGGCCGACAGCTCGAGTTACATCGGATTAGCGACGAGTGTTCATCCAGGCAATGCAGGACTGGAGATGATAGCGCATGTTTTGCTTTGTGTCGTGATGTAGCGAACCATGGCCCGGCAAGACCCATTCGAAATCGTACTTTGCCAATTTGGCCATCGACTCCGTCTGCCTGGCCCACGAATACCACGCCACGCTCGGAAAGGCCGTTAGAGTCTGACGAGTTGGCGACCACGCCAGATGATCGCCGGTGAAAAGAAACCTGCTCCTATATAGAAAAACCATGTGCCCGCGGGTGTGGCCCGGTGTTGGTATCGCCAGGAGATCGTCACGGAGCTGGATTGCATCCTCTCCTTCAATAATCCGCTCCGCGCCAATCCTTCGCGCGCCGTCGTCTGCGTGCATTATTCGCTCGCAACCAAACTTCTTTCTGAATCGTTGATGGTCGGCGATGTCGTCGCGGTGCGTTAAAAGCATCTGCCTGACACCGCCCATCGCCTCGATGCGCTTTACCAACTGGGTAGCAAAACGCGGCGAATCGATCAGCAGATTGCCGCCCTCGTTTTCGGGGCGCGTGACCAAATAGCTCCAACCGCCGAAACTCGATTCCGAAGTGAAACCACAGAAGTAAACATTCTCGGCAACCAGCGAAGGAAAGGCATCTATGCCGATGCGCGCATCATGCTTCCTGGTTGTTCCGATTGAGCCGGTGGGACATGCGACCAGCGCCATCAGCGCGAGGCGCGTATCGGCTTCGTTTTGGGGTTGACGATAAACGCTGCACTGTTCGCCATGATCGCGAAACACCGCCGGCGCGAGCTGACTACAGGTGTCACAGTCGATGCAGCTTTCGTCGACGAAAAAATCTCCTGTCACATTTTCCGGCAGGCGCCGCTGGATGTTGGCCATTTATGAGTCCCTTTAAGTAGATGATCGCTGAAGCTGCGGAGCCGTTCAAGTTTGTAACCTGCTGAGGAATGCTCTTTTTTTGGAGTGCGGCGACAGGTCGCCGCACTCCAAAGGGCGCTTCATCCGAATTTTTCGCCATCGTCGCGCCAGCCTTCCATAACCGCTTCCTGGTAGTGGCGCTACGGGTACATCCGCTTGCGTCTCAATCGCTCCCTGACTAAGATTCCGTCTGGTCTCTCAACCCATTTCATTAATGGTCGAGCTCATTCAGGAGAATCATAATGCGCACTCTTCGCAGCTTGCTTGCCGTTCTATGCGTAGCCCTGCTGGTTGCCATGGCTACGGCGGCGATTTCTACCGCGCAGGAACAGACTTCCGCGCCTGCTTCAACGAAGGTTGCTGAGCTGACGCCGGCTACATCAGACATTTCCGTGGGCCAAAAGGTGAAGTTCACTGCCGTTGTCAAAGACGCATCAGGAAACAAGACCAACGCGCCGGCATCAGCCTGGTTTGCGGCCCCGTTTGATCTGGCCGGCGTGGACGAGTCGGGCACGGTTTCATTCTTTAGTCCCGGAGAAGTGCTGGTAGGTGCAATCGTCGGCGGCAAGACTGTGCTTACCCGAGTAATGGTCAAACCCGGTCCCGTTACGCGCATTGATATCGAGCCGGTTAAAGCACCGCTTGTCGTCGGCGCAACTACCAAGGTCTCGGCGATCGCTCGAAGCTCGGAAGGAAATCCGCGCAGTGACGTTTCAATAAACTGGACTTCCAGCAAGCCGGACGTGGCTTCAGTAGACGCAGCCGGCATGGTGACAGCAATCTCGCCCGGGCAGACGACGATTAGTGCGTCTTCCGGCAATGGCAGTGGCAGCGTAAATGTACTGGTGGCCAGGAGCACTTTGGCGGGGCTGTCTATCGATCCAAAATCGACCACCGCTCGCGCCGGCGACGTGCTGCGCTTCAACGTTCATGCACAAAACGGTCAGGCAGACAACAACGCAGTGCGTTGGACGGTGAGTGGTCCGGCGGCCACAATCGATTCCGATGGCGGTTTCGTCGCGGAGTTGCCCGGCTCGTATGTGATCACGGCTGCGAGTGGGCCTCAGGAAGCGGTTGCCTCTGTCGTAGTTACCCCTCGTAATGCTGAACGTACTATTGAAGTTGTGGGTCGCGCGCCGATCAAAGATTTTGAGGCCGCTGAAGAATGGATCATCGGAAACTACGCCTACCTTTCTACTATCTCTGACAAGCTGCTCGTTTACGATATCTCGGATCCCGCACACCCGAAACAGACCGACTCGGTCAAGGTCGACGCGCGATTAATCAATGACGTCAGCACTACGGCAGACGGACGGATTCTGGTTATCTCCCGCGAAGGCGCGTCCAATCGCAAGAACGGCATCGCATTTTTCGACACTTCTGACCCCGCGCATCCAAAGCCAATTTCCGAATACACCGAGACGGTCACAGGCGGCGTTCACAGCGCGTTCGTCGACGGCCATTACGTTTACCTGACGGACGACGCTACAGGTTCAATGCGGGTTATTGATTTTGCGGATGTGAAGCATCCGAAAGAGGTCGGGCGCTGGGAAGTTCCCAGCCAGGTTGCTACGACAATTACGACCAGGGGCGGCGATCGGGAAGTTGTTGGCCGCTACCTGCATGATTTGCAAGTCAAAGATGGCCTCGCTTATCTCGCCTACTGGCGCGATGGCCTGGTGATTCTGGATGTCGGAAAAGGAATTAAAGGCGGCAGCCCGGAGCATCCGCAGTTAGTCAGCCAGCTGCGTTTTAACCATCACGAACTCTATGGCAATGGCTGGCTCGCGGGCACTCACTCGGTCTTCCGCTACAAGAATTATGTCTTCGTAGGCGACGAAGTGTTTCCGCCAATCTTCGACATCATGAGCCGCAAGCGTATCCCGGTGCGCGGTATCGTGCATGTGGTGGATGTCGCCGACATCAGTAACCCGCGCAAGGTTGCCGAATATCCCGTGCCTGAAGCCGGTGCGCACAACATGTGGGTGGATGACGACATCATGTATATGGGTTACTACAACGGAGGCGGGCGGATCGTCGATGTTTCGGGAGAACTGCGGGGAGACCTATACCGGCAAGGCCGCGAGATTGGTCGTCTCTGGGCCGGCGACCCGGAGGGCTATCGGCCTAACCTGCCTTTCACCTGGGGCGCACAACCACACAATGGTCTGATCTACTTTAACGATGTCCACAGTGGCATCTGGATAGTGAAACTCGGAGATTTGACGGAAAAAGGTTCCACGACCGCTCCGGGTCAATAGCGAGCACATGACTTGGACAGGATTTACAAGATTTACAAGAAATGAAATCGCGCTGAGATAGTTTTTTAATGATCTTGTGAATCCTGTAAATCCTGTCCAGCTTCTTACTGAATCCCGAATTCATTGATCAGGCGGTGCAAATAGGATCGACTAATCCCCAGTCGTCGTGCTGCGGCTACTTTGTTTCCGCCTTCGGCTTTCAGGGCGCTCCCAATAAGATGTTGCTTCAAGGCAGCGACTTCACCTTCAAAGGTCTTATCCCCCGGCACGCCGGGCGCCGGTAATGCCTTCAGCATCTTTTCCGGAAGAAACTCCAGGCCAAGCGCCGGCTGGTGGTCTAAGAGAACAAGTCTCTCCATCAGGTTTTCAAGTTCGCGGACGTTACCCGGCCACTCGTATTCGTGCAGCGAATCGATCAACTCTGCAGATAATTGCGGCGTGGCACGCCCATGCTTTTCCGCGGCTTTGGCTGCAAAGTGTGCCGCCAAACCAGGAATGTCTTCTCTGCGCTCGCGCAGCGGCGGCAACACTAACGGCACCACGTTTAGCCGGTAGAAAAGATCTCTGCGAAAATGCTCGCTTTCAACCTCAGTCTCCAGATCACGGTTGCTGGCAGCGATCAGGCGAATGTCGACATTTAGGGTTTTTGTGCCGCCGACGCGTTCGAAAGAGCGCTCCTGCAAAACCCGCAGCAGCTTCACCTGCACATTAGGCGAAAGCTCGACAATCTCATCGAGAAACAAAGTGCCACCATCAGCCAACTCGAATCTTCCGGCCCGCGCGTGCGTTGCCGAAGTGAACGCTCCCTTCTCATGACCAAACAATTCTGACTCGATCAAGGACTCAGGCAATGCCGCACAACTCACAGCGATAAAAGGAGCAGTTGCGCGCCGGCTCTGTTCATGAATGGCGCGGGCAAGCATTTCTTTTCCGGTTCCGTTTTCACCGATGATCAGAATTGTCGCATTGGTATCTGCAACCGCGCGCGCTTGCTTAAGAGTCTTTTCCAACGACTGACTGGATCCGATCAACCGGCCAAACCCGCGTGCCCCCACCAGCTCGTCACGCAAACGCGCGTTTTCGACTTCCAGCCGGCGCATGCGCGCCGCCTGCTTAACAATATGAAGGACCTCGGGGGCATCCAGTGGTTTTTCGAAGAAGCCATAGGCGCCGCGCTTAACCGCCTGGAGGCCTGCGTGTCTGGAGTTGGTTCCAGTAATCACAACTACCTGCGCCGGTGGGTCTCGGTCGCGCGCGGCTTCTATGATTGCCAGGCCTTCGCTAATGTCTTCGACGTGCGGCGGCAAATGCAGATCACTGACGACCACATCGATGTGTTCGTGTTGCAGCAGCTTGACGGCTTCCGCGCGGGAAGCGGCTTCGAGCACGCGGTAATCAGATTTTAGAGTCCAGAGGAGTCCGCGACGCACCGACTCGTCGTCGTCGACCACGAGTATCGTCTCTTTGAGTAAGCCTTCCTCAGGTTGGTTTGACTTGCCCATCTCGAGTTCATCAAACGGATGCGCGCTTCAAGAACGATTTTTAAAATCTGGATAAGATTAACCGTGAGACTGACTATGCGGCTGTTTTTCGCCGCTCTTGTCGATTGCGGTCGATGGTAGCACGACCCTAAAGGTCGTACCAGCACCTTCCTGCGAGTCGACTTCAATGGATCCACCGTTGGCTACAACCACTTCGCGGCAGGTATAAAGACCGAGACCCACGCCTCTCCTTTTGGTGGTGGCAAACGGACGAAAGAGTTTTTCTTCCATGAACCGCTCACTCATTCCTTCGCCCGTATCGCTCACAGAAAAGAACGGTTTGCCCTCGTCAGTCGTACCAGCCGCGATGCTTAAGGTTCCTTTCTCCCTGTTCATTGCTTCGAGCGCATTGATGATCAAATTCTCGACTACCTTGTTCACGCGTTCGCCATCGACCAGGGCAAAGAGAAATTCGGGAAGCTCTACCTTGATCTCATGTTTTCCCCTGGCGGGCTCGGCGATCATTGAGATTTCCTGCCTCAACATGGGAACCAAATCCACCGGCTGCGGCCGCTTGTGTTCGCCGCTTAAGGTGGTCACCGGATTGGTCAGACGAGCCACCAGGGCCCGCAAATTGTTAGTGGCTCCCATAACAGATTTCATAGCGTCGGCACGAAACTCTTTGTTATCAAAATGCCATTCCATGTTTGCTACGGTTAACGACAGGGCCTCAATCGCGTTTTTCAAATCATGCGTGAGAATGGCAGACAGGCGAACGAAGGATTGAAACTGCTTTGTCTCAGCTTCACGAGCGATCTGCTCGCGAAGCTGTTTGGTCATCAAGCCAAGATTGTCCGCCAGCGGACGGAGATCGTCGCTGGACTGCAATTCAATACGATGGTCCAGTTTTCCTTTGGCTATTGCTTCGACCCCTTCCGTGACGCGCTCCAGGCCGCGGGTCTGGCGCTGCCAGTAAAGCGTCAACAATGCGGCAACCAGAGTCGCCAGCAAAACTGAGACAAGCAAACCGCGCTTTCCGGCAACGTGGGCCTCGGCGACCGCCTGGTCGTAGTTCGTCGCTGCCGCCAGTGAAACATCGAGCAGGGGAATCCTGGTGTAGCTGGCTGCGTAGGTATCTCCCGTGGGCGAAATGAAATTCTCATTGCCGTCCAGGCTGGAGAACATTTTATTTGCTACCGGCTGGAAGTAGGCCATCGAGTCGCTTATCTGTTGGTGCTTCAAAGCTTCGTTAGGGTGATACAGGATCCTTCCAGAGCGATCTATAACGATGAATAAAACGGGTCGGTGGAGGCCCTCAGAAGCAACGCTGCCGGTAGCTCTCAGATTTTCCCTGGCTGCTTCGGAGAAAATTGGGTCGAGTTTCAATTGTTCGACCAATGCTGCTCGCGGATTAGCCGGCTCCTGCTTTGCATCGAAAACTGGAACCGTGTAATCCATGAGAGCACCAAGTGTTCCGGTCGAAATTGCCATGAGACCCGGCGCTGGCTCGGAAAGCAGCACAGGCATCTTCAAAGTCCAAACGCGATTGTCCGGTTGTGGTTGTCCGGAAAGGAAATCCTTCACATGGAAAATCACAGGCTCGTCGTAATCACCCTGTCGTTCGGCCACAAAGAGTGGCTGGCTGCTTCGATCAAAAAGGGAAATGCTTACCAAATGAGGGCGACTGTTCAGAACCAAGGCTACTCTGGCTCTCAAGGCCACGGGCACCAGACTCGTGGCGTTTACCTGATCAGTGACCTCTTCGCTCGCCGTGGCTGGAGCCAGTTGGCTAGCCAGCGAACTCTCGTGGCGCTGGCTTCTGGTGCGGACGTAATCACCCAGTGCTCTCGATCTGCTCAGCCCGATCAGCTCGCTCTGATCCTGTTGCAGCAGTTCGGCTACAGCGCTTTTGAATTCTGCTAACCTGCTTTCCTGATCGGTTCGAAGCGCTCGCCCGGCCATGGATACGCCCGTCCGGTAGTTCATTAGCGCCAGGAGGACGAGCGGAGTCAGGCAGAGGCCCAGGAAAGTAAGAAACAATTTCGGGCGAATAAACAGCATAGGCTCCTAGCAAGAAATCTGGCATCGAGATATTACCGCATGGCTTGTTATTTCGCTTGAGGAAAAACTTTGAGTAGTTCTTATTCCACCGGCAGGCGGCCAAACTGAACCAGCAGAGGTTGGAGGGATTCAATGATTTTCGGGTGGGCCACGCCATTGCTGGCGACAATGCCATTGCGGTTTTGCAGGTCTGTTTTGTTATAACGGAGTGGCCGCCCAAAGAGATCTGTGAGACATCCGCCCGCTTCACGCAGGATAATTTCCGGGGCGCTAGTGTCCCACTGTTTTGTGCGCGGTGATAGGTGAATGTAAAGGTCGCATTGCTGCTCGACAATTAAGCCAACCTTTATTCCTACCGAGCCACGTCGCACCTCTTCTTTCAAACCGAAAGCCTGAACAACTTTGTCCATGCGCGGGCTGCGATGTGATCGACTAGCCGCCAGCCGCATCGCCGAGATTTCCCGATGATCAGATACGCGGGCCTCTTCAACTTCAGAATCGGGACGTTCAATCCATGTGCCTCGGCCACGAACGGCGCGATATAAAACACCCGTCAGCGGCAGGTAAACTACACCGAGCACACATTCCCCGCTCTCGGTTAGCCCGATCTGCACTGCAAAGTCGCCGTTGCCGTCAATGAAGCCAGTGGTGCCGTCGAGCGGATCGATCATCCAGACGCGAGCCTTGTCCAGTCGGTGGGAAGTATCAATGGATTCTTCTGCAAGAATGCCGTCATTGGGAAACTCTTGTCGCAGCCGTGCGACGATAATCTCGTTGGCGAGCTTGTCCGCTTGTGTGACGGGCTCGCGATCATCGGCACCAGCCTTTTGTTGAATCTCGAGTGGGCCCTCGTAAACATCTAGAATGGCCGCGCCGGCTTCCCGCGCAAGCTCGAGGGCAATCCGCAACTCGCGCTCATATGATGATGGATTTGGTGCTTCCATTTTTAACGTAACGCAAACTGTTAGTTTGCGTGAGATGTTGCCACTCAGTTGAGCGGTCACCATCACGCGATCTAGCCAGCCGCGTTTTTTCAGTTGCGGCTTTGCCGCCTGATGTGCGGAAGGTCTGCGACCTTCCGAAAATTGAATTAAGACTGGGGGCTACGCCCCACACGGGGACGCAGCCCCAAAACAATGTAGTAGCGCTTTCGGTGGGGCATAGCCGCCACCGCACATCAGATGGCGGAGCCGGTCGGAGTGAACCACCTGGGACGATCACATCTACTTTGATTCTAAATCCCGCGCCGCCTCCCGAATGATCTGAAGCGTCTGGTCAAGGTCGGCGCAAGTAGTGCGAAAGTTTGTAATGCAGGCCCGCAGCGCAAATTTCCCGCGTATCGTCGCACTCGACAGATAGGCACGGCCGCCGCGCTGGACAACGTTCATGATATTGGTGTTGAGTTGATCGAGTTCAGCGGCGATGGTGGCGTCTACTCCATCACCCGGGCGAAGTTTTGTCTGCAATGCGGAAGGAACATAACGAAAGCAGCAGATGCTCAACTCGGGCGCCGCCAGCAGTTCAAAGTCTGTGGCCGCCTCCACTTGCTCGCCGAGGTAGGCTGCCAGGGCGTTGTCCTCGCTAATCGACCGGGCAATTCGTCGCACGCCGTAGTAACGAAGCGTCAACCAAATCTTTAGGGCGCGGAATCGTCGTGACAATTCCGGTCCGTAATTCCAAAACGCAAAGGCTTCGTCAGCGTTCTGCTCATGCACCTTGATATAGTCGGCCCCCTCGAAACTGAAAGCCGCGCGCGCGCTCGCTTCATCGCGAAATAGCAGGCAGCCTGAATCAATGGGCACGTAGAGCCATTTGTGAGGATCCAGTGACACAGAATCCGCCCGCTCGATTCCGCGGAATAGCGGACGCTTCTTTTCATCGAGCGCCGCGAGCGCGCCGTAAGCACCGTCGATATGGAACCACAGGCCGAATTCATTTGCGACTTCCGCAATGTCATCGAGTGGATCGACGGCGCCGGTGTTAACAGTTCCCCCGCTGGCTACCACGCAAAATGGTGTTAGGCCGTTTTTGAGATCGTTGGCGAGCATGCGGCGTAATGACGCCACGTTTATGCGAAACCGATCGTCGGAGTCGACCATACGGACCTGCGTCCGGCCCAGGCCAAGAATGTCAGCCGCCTTGGGTATCGACATGTGGATCTGATCGGAACAGTAAACAGTCATCGGCGCGCGAGAATTCCACAAACCCGTTGCCCCTACATCGGTGTCTGACTTCGCCCGATGAGCGATCAGCAACGCAGTAAGGTTCGCCATTGAGCCGCCGCTGATCAACAGTCCGTGAGCTTCCTGAGTTTCGCCGCCATATCCGATCAGTGATGCGAGCCAACTGATGACGGTGCGTTCAATCTCGGTGGCAGCAGGGCCTGAACGCCAGGAGGTGAGATTTGTATTCAGTGTGGAAGCAATCAGGTCGGCAAAAGCGCCCGGCGGCGTGGCTGGCGAGGCGACATAACCGAAGAAGCGCGGATGCCCGTTCTGCCGGCTATTTTCAATGATGACGCGACAATCGTTCAGCAGTCGCTCGAGCGGCTCGCCTTCAATCGGCAGCGACGCTCCTATTCTCCCGATAGTTTTGCCACCCGAGGTTTCCGGAAAGACGGGCCGCGTGGAAACTTCAGAAAAATATTCTGTCACCAGCTGAGTGACCTGAGACGAGAGCTCGCGCATCTCTGCTTCGGAGATGTCGAGTGACGAACCAGCCGGTCTCGATTCTCGGGGTGTTAGATCCTTGTCGCTCATTTGAAAGGTGGGGCAATCGTTACGAGGAGCGACAAACGAACACTCGCTTGGTTTGTGACGCCATGCGGAATTCCTGCCGGAGCCACGACCAGAGACCCCGTGTCTGCCTCTCTCTCTTCCTCTCCCACTGTAAACTTTCCGTGGCCTTCCAACACAAAATAGAACTTGTCGGCGCCATCATGCGCGTGGACCTTTTGAGTTTGCCCCGGCTCCAAACAGTTCAGTCCGATCATTACGTGTTCGCCTTGCCATAGTGTAGTTTTGTAAAACTTTTCTGCCTGCGATCCGGCATGCTCCTGCCAGTTGAGAAAGTAGTTCATGAAGCGATCGTCCTTATGCGGGTTCTGTAGATAATGGGGCCGTTTAGATTCGGCACTTGTGCCCTGGGTACGTGGGCTGACAAGTCAGCTGTCTAAACGAGCGCGTCAGTTTACAGGCGCGTCAAAACTAACACAGCCGTGTGCAACGATGAAGTGCTTGCCGCTCACCGGAGCCGCGCGTATATTCTTTGTCCGTTAATAGTGTCAACTCTTTGGAGTGGGGTGACCTGTCACCGCTTTGGTCTTCGGCGGCACGGCACCCCACGCGGGCTGCCCGCGCGGGGACCCCGCTTGACGCCGCAGTCTTTGCGTTGACTCAAGCTAACCATGGCCGCGACAGGTCGCGACCGACCAAAGCGGTGACAGGTCTCCGCACTCCAAGGACTTGACTCGACACATGACCATTACCGGTTCCGCCACAGTCGAGGGCACGACCCGCTATCGTGAGCGTTTCAAAGACGACGCTGCGCCGGGCCATTTCCGACAACAACACGACCTCTCGCTGTCATCGATCGGCATTGGTACCTATCTGGGCAATGCCGACGAGCAGACCGATGCACGTTACACCGCGGCAGTCACTCGCGCCGTAGAGCTTGGCGCCAATGTCCTGGATACGGCCGCAAACTACCGGTTCCAGAGAAGCGAACGCGCTATCGGCAATGCCCTGCGCGATCTGACTGAAGCAAACGGTTTCATGCGAGATGAAATGATCATCTGTACGAAGGGTGGCTATCTGCCGTTTGACGGCGCGCCGCCGCTAGACGTTCGGCGTTATGTAGAAGAGACTTTCATCAAACCTGGCATAGCGAGTTTTCAGGATATCGTCGGTGGCAGCCATTGCATGACGCCGGCATACCTGCAGAATCAGTTGGAGCAGTCGCTCAGAAACATGAATCTCGAATGCGTGGATGTCTATTACATCCACAATCCGGAGTCGCAGCTGGGACAGCTTTCAGAAGAAGAGTTTTATGGGCGATTACGGGCGGCTTTTGATTCGCTGGAGAAAAGTCGCGGGCAAGGGAAACTGAAGTTTTATGGCGTCGCAACCTGGAACGGGTTTCGTGTGCCGCGTGGATCGAGTGGCTATCATTCACTCGCACGTATGGTGGCCATGGCCCACGAGATTGGGGGCGAATCGCATGGGTTTCGTTTCATTCAAATGCCCTTTAATCTGGCAATGCCGGAGGCCCTGACGCTAAATAATCAAGTAGTTGATGGCCAGCCGATCTCTACACTGGAAGCCGCAGCTGCACAGGGAGTCGCCGTAATTTGCAGCGCCTCGATTTTCCAGGGGCGCGTGGCCCAGGGTTTACCGAAAGATCTTCGAGAGTCGCTGGGTTCCTTGCCAACCGACGCGCAGACGGCGACACAATTTGTTCGCTCCGCGCCGGGTGTCGTTACGGCGCTGATCGGCATGAGCACAATTGAACACGTCGAGGAAAATCTGAAGCTGGTTAACGTGGAGCCGCTCAAGCCGGAACAATTCATGCAACTGTTTTCAACCACCTGATATTTGGAGTGCGCTGACTTGTCAGCGCTTTGGCCGGCTGCGACCTGTCGCAGCCTTTCGCACGTTGAGTAACCCGTTGCCAAAGATCGGCGTCAAGCCGCCTTGGGCCAAAGCGGTGACAGGCGGGGTCCCCAGCGCGGCAGCCGCGCTGGGGTGCTCACGTCACCGCACCCCAAAAACTTCCCATGTCGCAACGTCAATACAACTCATTCGCTGAATTCTGGCCCCACTATGTTGCCGAACACAGCAAGCCGCGCACACGTCTCCTTCACCTTATCGGCACCACACTCGCGCTCGGCTGTGTCGTTTTCTTCGTCGCGGTTGGCAGGTGGTGGCTCTTCCCGCTAGCTCTGATCCCGGGTTACGGCGCGGCATGGATTGGCCATTTCTTCGTCGAGAAGAACAAGCCGGCCACGTTTCAGTATCCGCTGTGGTCGTTCATCGGCGACTATAAAATGATCTGGCTGATGCTCACTGGCAGGATGGATGCGGAGGTTGAGCGTTCTCGAGAGAATTAGCGGGGGCAAGCCCACCTTCCCGACCTTGAGCTGCTTGCACTTGCCTTACACCCTAAGCTTGAAAGTCCTTCAATCCGGCTGTTACGCACACGACTAAGAAGCTCTCAGGTTAGGAAGGTGGGCTTTCCCCCGCTCTGCGCGCCTTTGAATGGTCAGTATCTGATAATAAAAAACTCAAAAGCGACGGCAAGCGGCCATTTACGGTAGCGGCAGTATAGAATGGAGAGTTGAAATATATAGCCCTTGTCCGGAACAAAAATATGCGCGGAAATATTCCCATCCCCGAAATCCCTCATGCGGAAGACCTTTGGCTGATGGTCGTGATTACGTCTGTGCGGGAAAAACGAACGCAACAAGGGAAACGCTTCGTCGATGCCACCGCGCGCAACGCCACCGGCTCGCTGGCGTTGAAGATTTGGGGCGAGACGCTCGAAGTGTGGAAAGAGATTAAGCCCGGACTATGGGGCATAACGGGAAGGCTCGAAACTTTTCAGGAGCGCTCGCAGTTTGTGGTGGCCGAATATCGCCCGATCACGATCGAGCAGTATCGCGAACATCAGAACGCTGAGCCCGTGCTGCCACGGGCGTACACGATGGATATCGAGACGCTGACCCTTTCCGATTTCCGCGAACGCATTGGCCCGCAGCTCGAAAAGTCGCTGAAGCTGGGCAACATGCGCCTGGAGCAGCAGCAACGCTATCTCGAAGATATCGTGGTCGAAGAAGAACGCTGCTACCAGCTCGGATCGCTGAACGCGACTTCGGGCCGGATACTTTCGATCGCCGTTCATGAAGGGCCGGTTGCGGGTCTCGACTTCAGCGGCATCGAGCAGCGGCAGAGCGAACGCGTCTTTGGCATCGACGAAGACGGAGCAGAGCAGGATGAGAAGAAATCGCTCCTGGCTTTTCTCGATTACATGAAACGTTTCGACTCGGACACGGATGAACTTGTGGGCCACAATATCCTCGGCTTCGATCTTCCGTTTATCTTCCAGCGCTGTCTGGTTCATTGTATTTCCGCCAGACCACTGGTTGATCTCGGTGAGTACCGGGTTCGGGGAGTATTTGACACGATGCATGCGTGGTGGTTGGGAGCAAAGCGGTTTGTGAGCCTGGATGACGTTGCCTGGGCGCTGGGCATCGAGTCGAGCAAGACGGCGACGGCGGAAGGCAGCAAGGTTTTCGAGCTCTACCAGGCCGGAAGGCTTGGGGAGATTCGCGAGTACAACCTCAACGACGTGCGCGTCACGCGAAAAGTTTATGAGCGGATGGTCGGTTGCTTTGGGCGTTAGCATTCAGCCAGAGAACCTTTCCTCGCCACGCCGCGTATTGTTAACTAGTTCCTTATTTCGGAGACCCTAATGCACTGTCCTAGTTGCGGCGCTGAAACTACCCTCGAGCAAAGATTTTGTCGCAGTTGCGGCATGGATCTGGAGACTGTCGGTAAGCTCGTCGCCGCGCATGCTTCGCCGGAAAAACTGAAGCTGGAAAAGTCGCTCACCGAAAAAGCCAGTCGGCAGCGGATGTATCAGTCGCTCAAATGGGGCATGATCTGCTTCATCCTCGGCATGGCGGTGCTCGCCACAACGAAGACGCTCGGACTTGATAAGGCATTTAACCTCGGCCCCTTATTTCTGTTGTTTATGGGAATGGGTCTAATGTTATATGGAGTTCTCTCTCCGATGCGAGACCATGCCTCGAAATCGAGGAAGGTTCTCGACTCCGGCCGTACTGGGGAGCTTCACGAAGCGGAAGCGACCAAAGAGTTGATGTCCGCCCCAGTACCTGTTTCCGTCCCTAGCATCACCGAGCGCACCACCCAACTTCTTGCGACCGAGGATGCGGGCAAGCCGCGCGAATGATTAAAGGAACCAGTTAGCCCGTTAACGGGCCACTGTTTCACGTTCGCAACATCTTCTGCTAGACTCTGAAAAGTTTTCGGGAGAACCTAATGCTGGATACGTTCATTCAAATATTGGTCGGTCTTGCCGCCGGCGTCCTCATAACATGGCTAGTTCTTCGAGAGCGTCTATCCGCAAAAGACACCAGTCTGGAAAAGGCTCTTTCTGAACTTGGGGCCAGGGAAGACAGTATTTCCAATCTGCAAAAGGAATGCTCTTCGCTTAATGCTGAAGTTGCCGCCGTCGGAGTCAGGCTTTGCGAGCAACAAAAGGCTTTTGAGGAGAAGCTTGCATTTCGAGAAGTGCTTGGAACCGAGTTCAAGAACCTGGCTAACGATATTTTAGAAGACAAAAGCAAAAGATTTACCGAGCAGAACCAGATTAATCTAAGTGCACTACTACAACCACTCGGCGACCAGATCTCGGAATTCAAGCGTAAGGTTGAGCAGACTTATGATCACGAATCCCAGCAGCGAGTTTCTCTGCGGGATGAGATTGAGAAGTTACGTGGCTTGAATGAAAGGATGGATCAGGACGCAATTAATCTCACTAACGCTTTGAAAGGCCAGTCTAAGACCCTGGGCAATTGGGGTGAATTCATTCTTGAAGAGATTCTACAAAAGGCAGGGCTCGTCAAAGATCGTGAATATTCAATTCGTGAAACGTTGATCGCAGAGGATGGAAGGCGCTCTCAACCAGACGTGTTAGTTATGCTGCCGGAGAATCGTCACCTGGTTATCGATTCCAAAATAAACCTATCTTCGTATCTACGACACTGCTCATCTGAGAACGAAGCGGAGTGCGAGCTGGAGTTGAGGAAACATATAACTGGAATCAGGGTGCATCTCAAGGAACTGGATCTGAAATCCTATCAAGACCACTACCAGCTAAACAGCCTTGATTTTGTCTTGATGTTTGTCCCTTTAGAACCCGCGTTCATAGTTGCAGTGCGGCGAGACCCTACGCTCTTTGACGACGCGTTTGCAAAACGCATTGTAATTGTCTGTCCATCGACGCTGTTAGCCACAATGCGTACGGTGCGAAATATTTGGCGGCAAGAAGATCAAAAACGAAACGTCCTGGAGATTGCCACCCAGTCGGGTGCTCTTTACGACAAATTCGTGGGCTTTGTTGAGGATCTAAATGACATTGGCGTGAAGCTAAGGCAAACACAGGATAGTTATGAGGCCGCACACAATAAGTTGACTTCGGGCAAGGGAAATTTGATTAGCCGGGCAGAACGCGTGTTGCAGTTGGGCGCGAAGGCAAGCAAGAGATTGCCACTCAATCTTGTGGCAACCGCATCGGGGGATGAGGAAATCGGAACTACGGAGCCACTCGACAAATTGACGCAGACCTTGGGCTTGGATGAAAGCGGGCTGTTTCCGGATCTGGTTGCAGCCGAAGCTGAGGAGGCGGAAGACGATTCTTTGCCACTGCTCAACTCAAAGAGCGCCGGTGTCGGTGAAACGTGACAGAGTTATCCGCCGATTACGCGGGAGCTGCGGTAGCAAGTGGCTTTTATTGGGATCGCGGGCGTCTCGCCCGCCTCAAGCATCGCGTTCACTCAAGGACGGTTGAAGCTGTCAAGCTGGGCGAAGGCGGGCGAGACGCCCGCGGTCCCAGAAAAACAGGTTCCTGTTCCGCAGGCGGCAATGAGCAAATCGCCATCCGAGTAATCAGGAACGATCACGGAGTAATGGTGTCAAAAGAAATCTGGTTAGGTCCTCTCCTCGGCAACAACCGCTCTCGTCTCGTTGAGCGCTGCGCGAAATTGGTCGCCGCTGGTGAGCACGATTCATTCCTTTACCTCGCCGCCTCGCATCCGCTCCTGGAACTAGTAAGCGAACAGATTCTTGACGGTGCGAACAACAAGGGCGTCTGGGGTGAGCTTCCGGTTCATTTGTTTAGAGGCTTTGTTCGTCATCTGATCGCGACCGCCATCGATGAACCAACCGGGAACCGTCTGTCGCCTGCGATGCCGATTGATCGCGAGGAATTTCCGCTCAAGCGAAGTTTGATCTCGCAGGTGCTCCTGCGCCTGAAGGAGCGGGGAAAACTAAGAGCAATCGCGCCGTTGGCGAGTCGCGAAGGATGCGTCAATACGATTGCCAACTTGATTGGCGAGATTCAGCGGGCGGGGAAAACGCCTGCCGAGTTTGAGGAGATCATAGCGAATCGCGTCCAGGATTTTGCCGCCGCGGATGGGAGCGTTGCCGAACCTGCCGCAGCCAGCCGTCTATCAGACCCAGGCGGCGCGCGCTCCCGGATGCTACACCCTCAGATCGATTTCGATCGGGACGTGTTTCTTGTCTATTCAACCTATGCGCATCTGTTGGAACAAAACAATCTCACCGAAGGCGATGCCGATGGGCTGCGCGCTCTTCAGATTCTTCGTGGAGATATTGATGGGCTTGATGGGCAGGTAAATCTTCCGTGGCTGAAGAACGTGCGGCTTCTTGTGCTCGACGGCTTCTTCGACTTCACCCCCGTCCAGGGAGAGATGCTCAGACTGTTGCTTCCGCAAATTTCGGAAGTTCTCGTCAACTTGAACAAAGACGATCGCAATCCGGAGATATTCACTCCCTTCAACGAAACCATTAGCCAACTTCTTTCCATTGCCGACTTTAATATCAAACAGAGTCCGGCAAATCTGACAACGCAAGGCGCGCTCTCCGTGCTCAGGGAGAGACTCTTTAACCCGTCGCTCGCAAACCAGCAACTTGCGGAGGATGCTGGTGAACTCGACGACGGGGACAGGCAGGCTGAGATTCGTTACTTCGATTGCACGGATCGCGAGACAGAGATCCGAGCGATTGCGAAAGAGATCAAGCGGCTGGTGTTGCTTGAAGGCTACAAACTTTCGGAAGTGGCGCTGGTTGTGCGTGAGCGCGCGGCATATGCGGAAACGATTACCCGCGTCATGTGCGAAGAGTCGTTGCCCTGCAACCTGGACCGCCGCATAACCGTTGCTGAGATTCCCGCGACGCGCGCTGTGCTCAAGTTGCTTGGCATACTCGATGAACTGTCTCGCGACGAATCGAGTGTTTTGAAAATGCCGCAGCTCGCGGATCAGATCAAGTCGGGCTATTTTCGCCTCGACCAGGAAGAGCTTGATGCGCTCGCAACGGAGTTTGACGAAAAGTTTGCCGATCTGCTTCGGGAAGGCGAAACAGCAAATGCCGGGCGCGAAGAACGACGCCGCCGGGGATTCGGCATTGGCCGCTGGGATGCGGACACGCTGGAAAATGTCATCGCTTATGTGGGCGCTGAGCTGCGCCTTACAGACTGGCTGGACCGGTGCAGGAAGTTGATTGAGCAATTACCGAATGCGGAAGCGACGAAGGAACTACTGAATATCGACTCAACTGAACCGGGCACTGACGATGATGAAGCGCAGATGGAGGATGCTGAAACCGTCCAGCCGGAAGACAAGCATGTCGAGAAGAAGCGCCGGCCGCAACGCGACGTACACCCCGCGGTGATTGCCTGGGCCACGCTGGTGGTCAAACGTTTCGCCGCTCACATTCAAGCAGTTCCGCATCAAGGCGAACCGCTGGAGTTACGCGCCGCGATAATGAAGCTGCTCGGTCAATTTCAATTTAGCCAACAAGTAAGCAGACCAGTGCGCCAAACTGAAGACGTAGAGTTGCCGCGCGCTACGCTGGATCTGCATGCGCTTGAAGGTTTGCGTCGCGCTTTTCTGACGGCGATCAAGAGCATTCAACTCACCCGGGCCGAGGCGACCGGAAACACATCGCTCGCGACGCTGACAAGCGTCATCGAGGAGGTGCGGCGTTGTTTAGGCTCGCAAACCGTGATGCTTGGCAGCGCGGTCCGGGGCGGCTTACGGGTGCTGGAGGCGACGGACGTGCGCGGGCTGCGATTTCGGGCCGTGTTTATCGCCGGCCTGGTTGAAGGCGGCTTTCCGCTGAGCGCTTCGCGCGATTGGATTTACCCACACGAAGAACGTGAGCGACTTAAGCGTTACGGGCTGACGCTGGAAGACATCTCTCCCAATAGCTTGTTGAAGGAAGAACACTATTTTTATCAGGCGGCGTGTCGCGCGCTGGAGCGCCTGTACCTGACCCGCCCGCTTATGCTTGAAGGTGATACGGAGACAGTCGCTTCTTATTACATTGACGAGCTGCGCCGGGCGATGGCCCCGGCTAAGCTTGTCAAAGAGGACGTGGCTCGTCCTGACTACGACGGCGTGAAGCTCCGCGAGGCATCGTCCGCAAAGGAAGTAGCGATTAGTCTCGTGCGACAGGAGCAACATCATCTCAACCATGTCGAGCGCGAGGGTCTGCGCTCCCATCCACAGATCAGCACGTTGCTATCGTTGGCGCGCAACGATCGACTCCTGAGCGAATCGGCCCTGGGCCGGATCGGCATTGAGCGGGAGCGTTCGGGAGATAGTTTTGGCCCTTACGATGGACAGATTACCGATCCCGATCTGCTGGCTTTGCTCAACAAAAAGTTTGGACCTGACTTTGTTCATAGCGCCAGCGGCCTTGGAACTTTCGGCAACTGCGCTTATCGCTTTTTCGCGCAACGAGTCCTGAAACTTGAACCACGCGGCGAGGCAGCGCTTGATCTGCAGGCGTTGGATGCAGGCAAACTCCTCCACGATATTCTGCGGCGCTTTTTTGAAAAACATCGAGGAGAGCGTTTCGATCCGGCGAAGCGAACTGAGCTCAGTAACGAACTATTGCAAATAGCGGATGAAGTTTTTGATCTGCATCAACAAGTGGTGCCGCCTCTCAATAAACAGGTCTGGAAACTCGATCGCGAGATTCGCAAAATCATTCTCGAACAAGTGCTTCTTTATGAGTTAGAGCTTCAGGAGAAGACAGCCGGCGCTCTGGTCACACCGGCGCGCTTCGAGCTGGGTTTTGGGGGGATGAAGTCAGCGGCGAGAGATCCGGAGTCGACCGATGAGCCGCTTCAGTTAGTGCGTTCGGCTTTTGTCGGCGAGGAAACGATGAAAATCAGCGGGCAGATTGATCGCGTCGACATCGCTCGGGATCAAACGCTGATTGCTTACGATTACAAGCTTTCCAAGGGAGCGCGCAAAGAAGATATCTACGAGGGGCGCACTTTGCAGATTCCGATCTACCTGGAAGCTCTGGAGCAACTTTTCTTCCCGGGGCAGGCGATTGCCGGCGGTGGTTACTACACTTTGCGAGGCGGTGCCGAGCGACGAAACACAGGCATGTATCGCAAAGATTTTAACGACGACTATCTCGCTTTACAGGCTAAGAACTCGATCTTCTCTGAATATGAATGGCAACAGTTTCGCGCCGAAGTGACCATGCGGATCTGGGAGTTTCTCGATCGCATGCGCGCCGGGCGGTTCACGGTGGAACCGTCGGAAGGCTACAAGACGTGTAAGTTTTGCGACTACTCGGCTGTCTGCCGGTATGAGAAGTATCGGATTGATCGGAAGAAGCGAAGCGCCAGTGAAGGCAAAGAGTCCTGGCGGGAGCGCCGAGGCTGACGCGGCTTTGCTGCCTTCCGTGCGGTAAGGCTCTGCCTGGCTCTGCCTTACCGTCCATTGCTATTGAGATACGAGGCTATGTCTGATGAATTGAGGTGCAGCCTCGATAAGAAAGAAGTCCACGCCGGTAAGGCAGAGCCTAACGCACGGAAGGCGGCAAAGCCGCTGCTATGAAACCGAAACGCGAACTAAAACCCGAACAGGAAACCTCCGCGCGTACGCTTGACCGGCACGTGTCGGTGACTGCCGGTCCGGGTTCGGGCAAAACTACCGTCCTCGTCGAGCGATATCTTCACATCCTGCGCGAAAACAAGAATCTCAATATCGATCAGATCGTTGCCATAACCTTTACCAATCGCGCTGCCAACGAGATGCGCGAACGCCTGAGAAAAGACTTGGACCGGATTCTCGCCGGTTGCGCAGGAGACGAGCGTCAGCGTTGGATGAGATACAAACGCACGCTCGACGGCGCAGTCATCAATACGATTCACGGTTTCTGCGCCCTTTTGCTGCGCGAGTTTCCCGTCGAAGCGCGTATCGACCCGCAATTTCTGCTGCTTGATGCGCATGATGCGGCCATTTTGTTAGAAGCCGCAGTGGAAGAAACCCTGACTGAGTTTATCAGTTCAGGGCGCAAGTCGATTTCGCAACTGGCGCTGGGTTTCGGGCGCAGCAGGCTCGCCGAAGCCCTGGTCCAGCTTTACTGGAACGTCCGCGGCCAGGGATTGAAGCTTGACGATCTGGCGCAGCGCACTCTTCGCAGTCACTCGTTGCCCGATGCATACGAACAGGCACTGTTGAATCTCGACAAGGTCATGACCGAGTTCATCGGCTTTGGTCGCCTGTCTCCCGCGGCTGAGGCAAAACGGACGTATGCAAGATCAGAGTGGCCGGCGCTGCGAAAAGTAATCGAAAGCAACCCTCAATCTCTGGCAGATTACTGTAGCGCAATCGAGGGCTTTCGCAGCGCAACGCGGATGGCGAAAAACAGCGCGGTTGGAAGTCTCATCGAAAAGCTGGACGCACAGCTCTGGGGCGCTGAGAAAAAGGGCCCACTCGGTCTGGTGCCGCAAATCTGTTTCGACTTACAGGCGAAAGATTACGCGTTGGAAGTGATTGAAGTTTTGAAGGAAATTGAGCGGCGCTATCTGGTAAAGAAGCAGAGTTTGGCCGCGCTCGACTTTGACGATTTACAGCTTCGCGCGCTTGAACTGCTCGATCAACCCGCGGTTTTAACTCGAGCCATCGAGCGATATCGATTCTTTCTGGTTGATGAATTCCAGGATACAAACAGTGTGCAACGCGACTTGATGCACAAACTCACTCTTAGCTCGGCTGCGGCGCGCGCGAATCTTTTCATTGTCGGCGATCGCAAGCAATCCATTTACGGCTTTCGCGGCGCGGATGTAGACGTTTTTCAACAGACTACGCAGGCCCTCAAAGCGGCCGGTGGCTTGGAACAACCGCTGCATCTCAACTTTCGCAGCCAGCCGGGGCTCATCAAGTTTTTCAATCACCTTTTCGAGCGCCTGTTTCAGCCGGACGTTGAAGCCCGGGTAGAAGAGCTGCCGGAGCTGGGCTTTGTTGGTTTTGAACAGAGCAAAGAACAGCGCGTTCAGGAAGGCCCAACTCCACAAGTCGAGCTGCTAGTCGACACGAAGTCGCCGGCGGATGACGACCCGAAAGCACAGAAGACCCAGGCCGAACGCGACGCAAAGCAAGTGGCCCAGCGGATTCTTGCACTCACCAGGAACGCCGGTGGTTCCGGTATTCAGTTTCGCAATATCGCCATGTTGTTCCGAGCCATGACAGACGTACCGGCATACGAAGCTGTTCTGCGCGCCGCCAACATTCCCTCTCAGACGGTCCAGGGAAAAGGCTTTTACCAGCGCGAAGAGATTTCGGACCTGATTCAACTGCTGCGCTTTTTAGATAATAAGACCGATGAACTCGGACTGGCGGCTGTGCTTCGTTCGCCTCTCGGAGGGGTTTCTGACAATGCGTTGCTGGCCTTGCGCTGCGCACCGTTGCTCAACGAAGCAGGCGAGGAAAACGAGCTGCGCTACTTCAGCCAACCACGCAAACTTTTCTCTGCGTTGCGCCGTCACCGTGAGATTGCTTACATCAGCGCCGAGGAACATACCCAACTTGATCGGGCGGGAGATTTGTTGCGTAAGTTGATCGAACGACGCAACCACTATCCAATCGCCGACCTGCTGCGTTTTGCAGTTGACGAATCAGAGTATATGACCGTGATAGCCGCAAACTTTGACGGCGCACAGAGGCTCGCCAACGTGAGGAAGTTGTTTACCCTGGCCGAACGCTTTGAACGCGCAGGCGCCCACCTCGTTCGTGACTTCGTGCGCTACGTCGAGGAGTTTGAAGCCATCGGCAGCCGCGAAGGAGAAGGACAGATCGATGATTCGGCGAATGCCGTGCGCTTGATGACGATTCATCAGGCCAAAGGTCTGGAGTTTCCGGTGGTGATCATTCCCAACCTCCACCATCGATCGCTGAAGCCTCAGGAGCATTGGTACGCGCTGGATCGGCATCGAGGCCTGACGGTCAAGATCCCCGATGGACGCGGCAAGCAGGTGGCCGGTTGCACGCTGGAGAGTTTCCGCGAGCGCAACCGTCAGCGCGAACACTTCGAAAGCATTCGCCTTCTCTACGTGGCCGCCACGCGCGCGGAGGACCGCCTCATCCTTGCAGGCGCGACGGACGCGCTCGCAAAACTCGGCGGCTCCGCTGACAACTGGTTGAAGCTCATTTGGCAGAAACTCGAACTGCAGGTTTCCCGTAGCGGCCCGGTCAGTCTCAACCCGGACACGCAAATTGAAGTAATGCTGAATCTTGCGGATGAATCCTTACCGCAAGCCGCACCATCTCTTCCGGCTTCGTTTCCAGCTGCGGTTGAAATGGGAGCGGCCGCTGTGGAGCCGAATGACGAACAGAAAACGGAAGAGGTCGCCTCATTGAGTAGCGCCTTTCCGCTGCTGCAACATGTCGCTCCGGAACAGGGCTCTGAGGCCGGGGGACTGCAGCGTTTCAGCGTCACCCAACTCATCAACTATCAGCGCTGTCCGCGTCAGTATTATTTCGATCGCGTGTTGCACGCACCGGCGCCGGATGCCCTCGCGGTTTGGAACGATGCCGAGGCGCCGGAACCGCCTGCCAACTTGACGGCCACGCTCAAAGGCGCGGTGATTCACAGGTTCTGCGAAACTTATACGTCGAACGATAATCCGGAAGAATTATTACGACGAAGCTTTGCTGAGGTAGTGCGCCTCAGGCAGGCCGAGCTAGCTGACCGGCTGATGGAAATAGACACAGACGCGAGCATAGCGGAGCTTATGCCCCTGGCCCAAAACTATTTGTCCAGCGCGGTGTTCGAGCGCGTCGAGCGGGCACGCGCGGCTTTGTCAGCATCATCTGCTGTGGCCCATGCGTCTTCGCGTCCACGTGGTGAAATTGGCTTGTGGAGCGAATTAAGTTTTCGTTTGCGCCGGCCGCTGGGAATCTTGAGTGGCGCAATCGACAAGTTGCTGATCATGCCTGCTGACGGCGGCAACGGTTTCACGATCGAGATCATTGACTTCAAAACTAATCGGCTGCGGCCGCGCGCGTCAGCGTCAACGGCAAATAGGGGGACCTTGTTCACTGGGACCGCGGGCGTCCCGCCCGCATCAAGCCACACGTTCACTCAAGTTTCAGTTGAAGCTGTCACTGTTGACAAAATGGCATTCAACGAGAGTGGGCGAGACGCCCGCGGTCCCAGTGAACATGGCGAACAGATTGCTTTTGACTTCGATGCCCCGGCCGTACTGCGGAGAGAAATGATCGCACCGGAGCTATCGGTAGATGATCAAGTGCGCGTCGCGGCCACCGACTACCAGTTGCAAATGCAGGCTTACGTCCTGGCTGTCCGTGAACTAATGCCGGAACTGATGCAGCCCGGTTCCTCAATTATTTCCACGCTTCATTTTCTGGAGCCCAACGTGGAGTTTCACCTGGACGCTGACTTGCTTTCAGCGGGCGCATGCCGGCGCGCGATAGATGCAGCCATGGTGGATATAATCTCTTCCGGAGAGCCCGCGCAGTTTCCCGTGCGTACGGCCGTGCACTGCCGCATGTGCAATTTTCTCGGGATCTGTCCGGCAGGTCTGGAATGGGTTCGCGCAATGAAACGTGAGAGCATCGCAGCGGGCGATTCAGTCAAGGCTCTGGAAGCTGGGAATTGAGCCACAGATGGACACGGATCAATACAGACTTGATAAATCAGTTTAGAGGTTTGTTCAAATCCGTACTATCTGCGGTAATCTGTGGCTAAGTAACCTTAGATAGGAAGACTATGACTAAACAAGATGCTCCCCAGGTTGGCGCGCCGGCGCCTGATTTCACTCTCAACGATGGCAACGGCGACCAGTGGCGCTTGTCTGACAGCCGAGGTAAGGTTGTTGTGTTGCTCTTTTACCCTGGCGATGAGACGCCGGTCTGCACTCGTCAGATGTGCTCAGTCCGCGATCGCTGGGAAGACTACGCCGGCACTGGCGCCGAAGTAGTTGGTATCTCCACTGACTCAGTTGAATCTCATAAAAAGTTTGCCGAACATCATGGCTTACCGTTGCGTCTACTGTCGGACGAGTCACGTACAGTGGCTAATCTTTACGGTGCGCGTTCTCTGATTCCAGGCAAAGTGGCGCGCTCAGTATTCGTGATCGATGCCGCGGGAACAATTCGCTATCGCGATGTGCGGCCGCTGGGTTTGTTCAGACCAAAGGATGATGATGTAATCGAAGCCATTCGCGCCGCGCAGAAGTAAGTTTCGAGTTTCGGGTTTCGAGTCTGAGGCGCGAAACCCAGACTCGAAACTCAATGAAAGGGATTTTTCTAAGGCCCGAAGGGCAGGCAGTCAATAGCCACGTCCGTGAGGGCGTGGATCAAGTGTTAGTCTCACTTTGAAGGCCCGAAGGGCCGGCAGTCAAAGGAGACTCAACATGGCCGGAAAATACCTTAGCGTTCTAGTGCATTACACGTGGAGCACTGCGGGGCGACAACCGTGGTTAGAACCCGAAATGCGCGAAGATCTGTACGCGTTTATCGGTGGAATAATGAGAAACAAGCGCGCAAAATTGATTGCCGCTGGCGGGATGTTTGATCACATTCACCTATTCGCTTCAATGCCATCAACGATCAGCATTGCAGATTTTGTAAATGCGGTGAAGTCCAATTCCTCGCGGTGGGTTCATGAGTCTTTCGCACGACTTCAGAATTTTGCATGGCAGGAAGGTTATGGCGCTTTTAGCGTAAGCAAATCGGAAGAAGGCAAAGTCGTTCGGTACATCTCGAATCAGCAAACTCATCATCGTAAGCGAACCTTCAAAGAGGAATTGATCGGACTGCTTGACAAGCACGGCGTTGTATACGACAAACGCTACATTTGGGACTGAGTTGTTGGGCGGAGTTGAAGTGTCGCACCTTCGGCGCTCAATTCCTTTTAGTCTCTCCACGCCCTTACGGGCGTGGCTATTAACTTCCGGCCCTTCGGGCCTATGGCAAGGAGATCAGTCATGGCCGAAAACATTAAATGTAAACACTGTGGCGAGAAGCGACCTGCGATTGGTTTTGCGCCTTTTCCGAATGAACTCGGGCAGAGAATCGCCACCGAGATTTGCCAGCCTTGCTGGGCCGGATGGCTCCAGAAGCAAACTCAAATCATCAATCACTACGGCCTGGATCTCACCAATCCTGACGCGCAAAACTTTCTCTTCGATAACATCAAAGGGTTCCTGTTCGGCGAGGCCCTCCCAATAGCGGAACAGGCCGAGATCGACACAACGAAAGAAGGAACGGTCAAATGGTGATGATGAAGGGAAGGTTTCGAGTTTCGAGTTCCGGGTTTCGAGTTAAAGGGCCCGGTTCACAAGTTCAAAACCACTCTATCAAGCAAGTCCGAGCGGAACCGTCTTAAACCCGAAACTCGAAACTCGAAACCCGAAACTTTCCCTCATCCTTCCGCTTGGCCTGGCAGTTGCCTTTGCAACAATGGTAGGAGCAGCCCTCGGATTCTGACCCGCAAATGAGTTAAGAACCCCCCAAAAAACCACACACGTCCAGAGGACCATTTGGCCCACTGGCGGGTTTTGATTCGGACGTATGTTTTCCGAACTACGTCTGCCAAGGAGGTCTCCAGCAAAATGCGATTCAAATCGATTGCAATCATAGCGACGGCGGCTCTGGCGCTTTCTCTATTGGGATGTAGTGAAACCGCTAATAACAATACGAATAACCGGGCCAACGCCAACCTGAACGCGAATATGGCGGCGAATGCAAATACAAATGTTAACGCTAACACCAGTACAAAACGGGCGCCGACTCGCGAAGAGTATGAAAAGAACAAGGAAAGTTACTCCGAGCAGGCTAAAAACCTCGGACGGAAGATTGGCACGGGGCTTGACGATGGCTGGCTCTGGACGAAGACGCGGTTTGATCTGGCAGCCGCTGATGATCTGAGAGACTCAACCATAAATGTTGATGTTGAGAATGGGATCGTCACGCTAAGTGGAACAGTTGCCAACCATGGGCAGATGACTAAGGCAGAAACCATTGCCAAATCTGTTGAAGGCGTAAAGGGCGTGAAGAACTTACTGAAGCTGGCCGCTGATACTAATAGCAACGCCGCGAATACGAATGCCAACCAGAAGAAGAGCGGGCGAAAGAACTACTAAAACTGATGCTCGAGCGAGCGACAGCTAACAAACTGGCGCTCGCCTCTCTTATTCACTCCATTGCTACGCGGGCGGTGAAACCCACGGCGGCGCGGCCGCGTAGCAGTCGGGGAATCTGCGCCTAAATGTTTACTGGGTCACCTTTCTAGGCTAAGCTTTCGCATTCCGTCAGTAACATCAAGTCAAAGCTGGTTGTTTCTGCGCCCCCGCGGTCATTCCCAGTACCCCCGGGATGTAAACAACTCAAACCAGGTTTAGAGAATAACTTTGTCCTCAGGAGGATCCCGACCTTGCTTAATCGAAGTCTAGTCAATCGAAGCGTGCGTAACTACATATTCAGCTCAGCCATCTTCGTCGCTTTGCTTCTGGGGGCGGTAACCAGTGGCTACTCGCAGACAAAGCTTCTGCGCTTTCCTGATATTTACGGCGATAGGGTAGTTTTCACTTACGGCGGCGACTTGTGGACTGCGCCCTCCTCTGGCGGATCGGCGATTCGCCTTACTTCCCATCCGGGAATCGAAGTCTTCGGTAAATTTTCTCCTGATGGTAAATGGATCGCCTTCACCGGACAGTATGACGGCGACGAACAAGTCTATGTTGTGGCCTCGGGAGGTGGGGTGCCGCGGCAGCTGACGTTCTATCCCGCCAAAGGTCCGCTTACGCCTCGATGGGGTTGGGACAATCAAGTTTACGGTTGGTCCAGCGACGGCAAGCGAATTGTTTTCAAGTCGCAGCGGGATTCGTGGGCCTTGCCAATCGCACGCCTTTATTGGGTCTCAGTTGATGGCGGTCCGGCTGAAGTGTTGCCGATGCCTGAAGCGGGTTCGGGCGATTTTTCACCCGACTCTACCCAGATGGTTTATTCGCCGCAGTCGCGTGACTTCCGTCCCGAAAAACGTTATGGGGGCGGGCAGGCCAATGCTCTTTACATATTCGATCTCAAAACCTACGCCACCAAACGAATTACCGAAGGCCCGCGCGCAACACGAGATCCGATCTGGATTGGCGACACGATTTATTTCAACTCCGATCGCGATGGACACTTCAACCTCTACGCCTATGACATCACTACCGGTCAGACCACTCAAATAACCAACAACAAAACGTGGGACGTCCGCTGGCCCAGCTCGGACAATGAAGGCCGAATTGTTTATGAACTCAACGGCGAGCTTCAGGTGCTGGATGCAAAGAATCGTAAGAACAATCCTATTTCAATCATCGTTCCCAACGAGGGATTGGCTAGCCGTCCCAGCCGCGTCCCCGCCGCGAATCAGATTGAGTCGGTAGGCTTGAGTCCTAAAGGCGAGCGCGCGCTTTTTGCCGCGCGCGGTGACATCTTCACGGCGCCAATCGAGAAAGGTCCAACACGAAACCTGACACACTCTTCCGGAGCCCACGACAAATGGCCCTCCTGGTCGCCGGATGGAAGCAGCATTGCTTTCATATCAGACGCTGGTGGAGAAGAGGAGTTATATATCGCGCCCCAGGATGGCTTGAAACCCGCCGAGCGGATCACGCGCGGTAGTAGCGCTATGCGATATCAACCAGAATGGTCGCCTGACGGCAAGCGCATTGCCTTTTCAGATAAAGATGGCAAGGTTTATGTCGTCACGCTTGCGGATCGCAAGCTAATCGAAATTGCCGATGCACCGCACGGCCAGATTCGCGATTACACCTGGTCGCCTCGTGGAAACTATCTCGCTTTCAGTTTCGACGAGAATCCGAATCGCTTCTCCTCTGTTTATGTCTGGGGCGCGACGGATGGCAAGCTGCGCAAGATCACCGATGAGATGTTTAACGCTTCCAGTCCAGCCTGGGATCCACAGGGGAACTACCTCTACTTCCTCGCCGACCGTGAGTTTCAACCACAGATTTCCCAAATCGAATTCAATTATGCAACGAACCGCACGGCTTACATCTATGCAATCGCTTTGCGCAAGGACGTGAAGCATCCCTTTCCCGCCGAGAGTGACGAGGTAACAATCACCAGGCTCGATGAGACACCTAAGCCGAAAGGAACTCCGGCGAGCGAAGAACCGAAGCCGCCAGCGAAAGATATCAATAAAGAACTGAAGGAGCCGGCGAAGGAGCCCACCCCCGAAGCTGAGAAGCCCGCGCCGCCTGCGGCTGCGGCTGCAGCCCAGGGGGGAGAGCCGAAGCCTGATGCCGCGCCAAAAACTCCGGCAACCATGACCATCGATTTTGACGGCATCCTCGGCCGTGCGGCCCGCGTTCCCGTGGGCGCCGATAACTATGGCGGCTTATCGGCTAAGACCGGACATCTGCTCTATGCGGTTGGCTCCGCTTTCTATTACGGCCGCGCAGGAGATCGTCCCACCGTGCTTAAGATTTTTTCCGTCAAAGATCGCAAGGAGTCAACCATAGCCGAGGACATTCGCGGCTACACCCTCTCTGAGGATGGCTCGAAGGTGCTGGTGGCCCAGGGGCCGGGTTATAACCTGTACGACGCTACGCCACAGGGAGACAAAACGAAAAAGCCGGTTGCCACGGCAGGGCTTTTCGTCGATAGAGTTCCGGCTGAAGAATGGAACCAAATCTTCAATGAAGTTTGGCGGCGTTACCGCGACTGGTTTTATGTCGCAAATATGCACGGCTACGATTGGGTAGCGTTACGCGAACAATATAGGCCGCTGCTTCAGTATGTGGCCCATCGTTCGGACCTCAACTATGTCATCGGCGAGATGATTTCGGAGTTGACTATCCAGCACGCTTATATTGAAGGCGGCGACTTTCAGATTCCGCCACGGCCGCGCAGTGGCTTGCCGGGAGCGCGCTTTGAGCTCGATAAGCAGTCGGGGCGGTATCGCATTTCCAAGATCTTCCAGGGGGAAAACGAGGAAGAGATTTATCGCTCACCGCTCACCGAGATCGGTGTCAACATAAATGTCGGTGACTATGTCCTGGCAATCGACGGCGAGGAGTTGAAAGGCACTGATGACGTCTACCGCCTGCTGAGAAACAAGGCTGACAATCCGGTCAGTCTCACAGTTAACACGAGACCTTCGTTTGCGGGGGCGCGCATCGTCTCTTATCGTCCCATCACGGACGAAGAGAAGCTCGTTTATTTGGACTGGGTAGATCATAACCGCCACAAAGTGGAGCAAGCGACCGGTGGGCGCGTCGGCTACATACACATTCCTGACATGGGGGCCAACGGCATCCGTGAGTTTATTAAGTGGTACTACCCGCAGATTCGCAAGGAAGGGTTGATCGTCGATGTGCGCGCAAACGGCGGCGGCAACGTTTCGCGAATGCTCATCGAGCGGCTGCGACGAAAACTGCTGGGGTTGAACTACTCACGCACCGACAATGAAGCGAATACCTATCCTGACGCGGTATTCATCGGACCGATGGTGGCACTGCTCGACGGAAACTCGGCTTCCGATGGCGACATCTTTCCTTACATGTTTCGCAAAGCGGGACTGGGACCATTGATTGGTAAGCGATCGTGGGGCGGTGTGGTTGGGATCCAGGGCCGTGGGCCGCTAATTGACGGGGGAACGATCTTCGTCCCGGGTTCGGGTCTGACCGATGAAAACGGGAACTGGATCATTGAAGGCTACGGTGTCGATCCGGACATCGACGTGGACAATGATCCGAAGTCGGAAATCGAAGGTCGCGATCCGCAGCTTGAGCGTGGCATCGTGGAGGTGATGGCGCGGCTAAAGACGCCGGTGAAGTTGCCACCTAAGCCGCCTGGGCCGGTGAAAACGATCAGGTAGGTTGTATAGAATGGAGTCATGGTGAACTGAACGAAAGCCAAAGATTTTCCATTTTCCATTTAAAATTTCTCATCTGTCATTGTCCAAAAAGTTCTTCACACGCCGTTTAGATAGGGCACTTGTGCCCCGCCGCGCGGGGCGGACAAGTCCGCTTTCTAAACAAAGTTCCGTTGCACTTCAAACTTGAATCCACCATTTATGAGTTTTGCTCTGCGAACCGATGTTCAGTTCCTGCCAATGAAAAATGAAAAATGCCAAATGGAAAATGGAAAATCTTCCAGGCTCCGTTCACCTTGTCTTCGGTCTACACACCTTCATGACCATGGGGTTATTATCATTCGGCCAAGGTCCTGCGCGGCCACAACCTCTTCCAATCCCCAATCCTGGCTACCCCGGTAAATACAAAACCCCTCTGAAGCGTGCTGCCCGGTAGACTTTTTGCCCACCGGTTCAATCTGAACCTTGCTGTCCTTGATTCTCAGCGGCGCTGCGAACGCCGCGAATTGCCAGTGGACCACGAGGTCGGGAAGAGGATTATTCAGCGCGCCTTCTGCGGTTGCAGCTGTGCGAACAACTTCCCGCACCAGCAACCGCCCGTCCTCGCTGGCGAGGCCAAGCAAGAGTTCCTCAAGCTGCCGGCAGGTCTCGTGGTACAGATCCAAAGGGACGCTCCCCTGTGACTCACGTCCAATCAGGTTAATTCGAATCCATCCGTACTGATCGGTCGGTAACGAAAATGCGCGAGTGTTTTGCCAATCGTAGACAGGAATCATCGTGGGTCGTGCCAGCTTGTGAGTGGCCGGCGTGGGCGTCAATTTATAGTAAAGCTTCTTGAGTCTGTCAGGCGTGTGGCGCTTTGTTGCCGCCAGAAGCGATAACGCCCGCTTGGTCCACGACTGAGAACGCCAGCTTGCAAGCCGTGAAAAACCACGTTCTGTTAGTAGTGGTCCAAGAAACGCGGGGAAGCCCAGGGCAGGTTGCATTCCATGTAACGCAAAAACTATGACTGTCTCGTTGCCGGCAGCTTCAATGAGGCCGCTAATTTGTCGATCGACTGCGCGGTATACGTCCTTCAGCAGAGGATCGAGCGCGTGCTCGCCATTTAACTCTCGCTCCTTGTAAACCTGGTGATCGGGCTCAATGGTGTGCCACATCTGATGGCCCGCATGATGAATCTCAGGAAAGACAATCAGCGACAATCGTGGCTCAGTTTCCCTGATCAGGCGTTGCGCCAATGTCCCTCGCAATTGCGCCCCCTTAATGCAAGCGGCGGTCAATTCTTTTAGATTGCTTTGATTATCCGGCGTGGTGTCAACGAACCGATTTGCGGAAAGTGGGTGCGCGGGTGACTTCTTGACCAGCGAAATAATTTCATCGGGCCCGGCCTGGAGGCCCGCACCCGTCGAATCGTGTGCCCACCACTCTGAGACTTCAAACCCTCTCGACACTCCCACTGGAAGCGCGAAAGGAACATCAAAAACTCCAAGCGGAATGCCTTGCTGTGCCAGCTGTTTCCAAAACGGGGTGAGGTGGCGACCGTGGTAACGACTGAGACTCATCGTTTCCGGACGCCAGCTCCATTCACTATAGACTCCGTGTGAGGTTGGTTCTTCGCCGGTGATAAAGGTGGGCCGGACCGCACCGCTGCCGATGTGTGCCGGCGATCGCACGCTTAACCACCTGCCGCCTCCCTTGTCGCTCAATAGCGATTTGAGTGCCGGCAATTCATCTTCCTCAATGAGCCGCCTCACGAAACTAGCTTCAGCAGCATCGATCCCGATTGCTAATGTGCTCGAACCGTTATTGCCACTCATCAAGTAGGTCCTGCGGGTTAACCCATGTCCGCTCGGCGGCTGATTGGAGGCATGCTTCAACCACCGCCATTGTTTGCAAATTATCTCGGCCGCTCGTATCCGCCTCTTCACCGGCAACCAGCGCGCGCGCAAGTTGGTCGAGAAGAATTCTTTCTTCGGTCATCTTCCGCGGTCCGCGTAGCACCGGTCGCGGCAGCTTTCCCGTTTCACAAAGCACCAGCCAGCGCTGAAACACATGCAGCGTTCCGCGCTCGCCAACAAAACGAATATAAAACTCCTGGCCCTGCTCGAAGAATTCGTGGCCACTCGACTCGTAAGTCGCCGAATACAGCACCCGGCTTTCATCTTCGAAAGAAAGCATGATGTGCATTGATCCGCCGTTTGGCAGCAGTCCCCACGGCAGTGTAAAGGCCTCGGCCAATAAGCGCGTGACGCGCTTCTTTAATATGTATCGTAGGGCATCGAGGTGATGAATGCCGGCTCCCCAGAGCGCGCTGTTGGTGAGACTCCGGAGCGAGGCTGCCATTTCATGTGGCACGCGATAATACTGACAAACGACCATCCCCACCGGCCCGATTGTGCCTGCGTCGATAAGCCGGCGGGCCGTTCGGAACGAACGCATGTAACGATAATTTTGCGCGACAATCAGCGGCGTTCCTTTTTCCTCCGCCAGCAACACCAACTTCATAGCCTCTGGCAGGCTGAGCGTGAAAGGCTTCTCGACCATGACGGCCAAATCGCGCGCGAGCGCTGACTCGCAAGGCTCCACGTGGTTTGCGGCCGACGTGGCAACGATCACCGCCTCGCAACTATTTCGGTCGAGAGCTTCTTCCAACTCCGTGAAGCATTGCCTGGCTGGGACAGATAGTTTGCCGGAGACTTGTTGCAGGGCCGTCTGGTCGACATCCACGCAGGCAACTAACTCATATCCTGGAGTTGTTTGAACTACGCGCGCCCAATCCTGCCCGCGCGGGCCCATACCAACGACGACTATTCTAAGCGCCATTCGTAAGGACTCCCGTCTTTTACTCGCACGCTTGCAAGACGATCGCGGGCCCGGATCAATGAACGCAGGAAAACTCTCAGAGTAGGCGGGCTAACATGACCCCAGATCGCTGAAGCCAGGATCATCAAGGTCCTGGCGTTCCAGTGCAAAGACTTTTTCTTGAGCATGGGTTCGAGCAACATTGGCGGATTACCCGCCCAAAGTCGCATCGCGCCAAGCATATAGAACGCAGCCAGGGAGTTGCCGTTTTGCGAATGGTTCTCGCTGACCGCGCGCGTGCCGTTAAAGAGGGTGGCGTTGCTTGAGTGGTAACGGTAGCTGTAGAGAGTGTCCGGCAGCGTCAGCACGCGACCCCTGGTTGCCATTCTTGAAAACAGATCCTGGTCCTCGCCGCTGTCGGCATTTTCATCGTACCCACCGATCTGATCAAACACCTCGCGGCGAAACATCGCCGAGCCATGCGGAAAGGGAATGTGGACGGAATGGCGCACCAGTCTCCAGCGATCGCGAGGACGCACTTCCCGGCCGCTGGCATCAATTCCGTTACAGAGGGTGCCAATAAGCGCGACATCCGGAAAGCGATCGATAATATTCCACTGTCGCCTCAGCCGGTCGGGGTGCGCTAGGTCGTCGGCATCCATGCGGGCCACTATCGCAGCATGCGCTCTTCTAACAACCGCGTTCGAGCTGCCAGAAAGTCCGAGCCGCTTCTTGCTCTCGTGAAGTTTTATTCGCCTGTCCCGGCGCGACCATTCCCGTAATCGTTCGACGGAGCCGTCTGTCGAGGCATCGTCGAGAATTACAAACTCAAAGTCGGTGAGCGTCTGTTTGAGAATGCTTCCGACGCTTTCGTCAAGAAACGGAAGCGCATTGTGCACAGGCATAACAACGCTGATCAAGGGATTCGCCGTCAGTTTCATTGAGATTTTATATTAGCTGATTACAGCTACGAGTTTAGCGGCTGCGACACCCCGTTGGCTAATTCTGAGAAGCAGGATAATCCTTCACCAGCAATTTTTCCTGCGGCAACATTGCCGGCATGCCTTTGTGTTGCCAGCAGCGAACGGGCCCGTGCACGCGCCGGGAGCACGGTGTTCCCTTCTTTGTGCGAGCGCCACAAAGATAGACGACTTCCTCGACGGGAACCGGTGAAGAGTTTTGGGCTTCAGCTGGATTCGCGCCGGACTCGGTTGTGGAGGTTCGCAGAATTGACCTACCAGGTTCCCTATCGTTAAGAAGCGAATCGGGTTTTCTTTCAATGATCAACGGGGGAGGGGCTGGACGCCGCGCCCGGCCGGCGACATAGCCGGCGCTGACGAGTGCCAGCGCCGCAAATAGTGCCTGAATGAAACGGGCTTTCCTGAAGCGACGCGCACAGTCATTGCAAAATCGCCGGCTTGTCCAGAAATGCCATTGCAGCCGAAGCAGCTTCGTACCACATTCCGCACAAAAGTTTGGCTTATACATAGTGAGGCCTCCGAAAAGACAAGATCGTGCTTCGCCACAGTTGCCGCCAGTGGGAAGCCGGTTGCCGAAAGGATCAAGATCCGCAAAGAAACGTAGGTCCGTCACTTCCGTAAGCAACTCAAACTACGCTTGGCGCGTCCGAAAATGGCGGACAGATTCGCCAGGGATTGTAGGGATAATCGTCACGCCGCCTGAAGATGTCGCGGCGCACGTCCGATCCCCCTGAATTGCAAAAAATCTTGCTTGCCGGGATACTCAGTATTTAAAGGACCAAAAACCACTTTTCCAGATGAAGCATTCATATTCTCGTAAGACAGCCAGGCGGCGTTTTCTAATCGCAAGTTTTCTTTTCCCGCTGCTACTGCTGGTGGGCTCAACTTCGTTGGTGAGGGCGCAGGAGCCGGACGATGTTGTGCGTACAGAGACATCGCTCGTGCAACTGAATATCGGCGTCGTCGATCCGCGCGGACGGGCCGTTACCTCGCTTTCGCAAAACGATTTCACTGTTTACGAAGATGGCGTTAAGCAGCCTATCCTCCACTTTGAACCGACATACGCACCCTTCAGCCTCGTGCTTTTGTTAGACACGTCTGGGTCGACCGTGAATTTTCGTCAGCAGTTTAAGCAGGCGGCCTGGCGGTTTCTTGATGCACTGGCGCCCGAGGATCGCGTGGCGGTTATACAGTTCAACGCGAAGGTGAAGACTCTGGCAGGGTTTTCCACGGATCGTAAGAAGACAGCCTACGCAATTGAAATCGCCAATGGCGCCGGCGAAACGCATTTCTATGATGCCCTGAAGTATGCGTTGAAGGAGCTGGACAAGGAGGGGGACAAGCGACGGAAAGCGATTGTTGTTATGACCGACGGACTTGATACGCAGATGCGCAATTCCGATCGCGCCTCAGTTGCAAAAGCACAAACCGATGAAGAAGCGATAGCCTCGATTGACGCCAAAGCCAGCAGTGCGCTCAATGCAGTTCTTACTGCCGCTGACAGACAAGGGGTCTCAATCTATCCATTGGCGCTGCCGTCAGGCGATCCTAAGCGACTGCCTTTGCCCGATCCTGTGATCACTGGAATCTATAGTGCCGCGCGCACGCGTTTGCAAAGTCTCGCCGACCGCACTGGGGGACGGCTGAACGAAATTCAGCGGCTCGATCAAATGGCGCGTTTGTATGCAGAGGTCGCCGCAGAATTAAGGGCACTTTACACGGTTGCTTATCAGGCTCGCGGCGACCGTGCGCGCGACGGCAAGTGGCACGCAATAAAGATTGAGGTTGATCAGCCCGAGTTGATTGTCCGCACCAAGCCGGGCTACTACTCGCGGTGATCCGGTTTCGAGTCCTGCTGGCGAAGTCTGGAAGATGAAGAACCATTAGCTTGCCCGTAGTTCAGAGTACAAGGTTTAGCTTGCGTGTTACCAACCAGCAACCTGAAGGTTGAACTCTGAACTTCTTGAATGGAAAGCTCAATGGGCTGGTTGCTGGTATAGGCCCATTACGTTGCCGGCCGGATCACGGAACCTCGCGGTAATTTCCGGGGCATCCGCACCGATTGGCTGGGCAATCTCCCCGCCGTTTGCAATCACTGCCTCGACGGTCTTAGCAACGCTGTCGACCATTATATATATCAAGAGGCCAGGCTCCGTCGCCGCTGGCCGGTTGAGTACCCATGTGCCGCTCACTTCGCCAACTGTGTCGTCGAAGGCAATGCTACCATCCCCGCGCTGCCTGGTTTGCCAGCCGAAAACGTTTTTGTAGAACTCAGCTGCGCGTTGAATGTCATTAGCGGGCATCTCGATGTAGCAGATTTTGCCGTTTGTCGGAGTAGTAGGCATAAATGGCTCCCTTGGTCTATCAATATTATGCTGACGCGCTTTGAACCTCACTGTCAACCCATACCTAAAACAACTTAAAGCCTGTGAGCTTTCAAAATAAGCATTTCCACCGGCGGAAAATTCTGTGGCGGAGTAAACCAACAGTTTGCCCTCAGAGTCCTCATTGGTGTGGCTTCGGCTTTGCCGCCTCACATCCGGCGGCAAAGCCGAACCTGACATGGCCCATGCCATTTGGGGCAAAGCTCAAACTAACAGGCGTGCGTTACAAATAGGACAACCACCGGTGGCGGAAAATTATTGACTTTTTTCGGGAGTGGGAATATCGTCGCGGCGTTTTCCGTAACGGCTGAATTTTCTCACGAGCTGCTTCCTCGCAAAACTCGCCTAAGTTTAGCCTCGTTATCCCGACCATGTTTCAGCAAATAACTCAAGCCCGCAGGAGGTAACCCGTGGCAACAGACTTCGACGCAGTAGTAATCGGGAGTGGCTTCGGCGGCGCAGTGTCGGCTCTCAGGCTCGCAGAGGGAGGCTACCGAGTGCTGGTCCTCGAGCGAGGACGGCGCTGGCATCGACTTGAATACCCGAGCATCACGCGCAGCGATTGGCTGTGGGATGAGGCTCACCCGGAGCGAACTAATGGCTGGCTCGACATCCGCAACCACGGCAACATTGCCACTGTGGCTGGCGCCGGCGTGGGAGGCGGTTCGCTACATTTTGCGAATGTTGTCATCGATGCACTCGAAGATTTCTTCCGCACGGGCTGGCCCCCGGAGATCAATTTCCAGGTGCTGGAGCCTTACTACCAGAGGGTAAGCGATGTGCTCCACCCCCGCAGAATTCCGTCCAACCAATTCTCCAACCGCACCAAGCTGCTGCGCGAGGCCGCTCTCCTCGCGGGCTTCGGGGCACAGTATGACGAAGTGGATCTCAACATCAAATTCGATGAGACCTATTCGTATGACGCCTCCCGCGAGCCTCGGGTCGAAGACAGTGTAATGAAGCCCAACGCCGACGGCATCGACCAGGGCTTTTGCGTACATCTTGGTCAATGCGAACTTGGTTGTCCGGTGGAAGCGCGCAACACCCTCGCACTCAATTACATTCCGCGCGCGGAGAAGCGCGGCGCGGAAGTGCGCCCGCTGCATATCGTCCGCAAGATCGAACCAATCTCCGGTGGTTACCGCGTCCACTTCGACCGCATCGAGCAGGGCAAGCTCAACGCCGGCTCGGTGACGGGACGCGTCGTCGTAGTCTCGGCAGGGTCTATCGGTTCAACCGAACTCCTTCTGCGCTGCCAAAAACAGCACAAGTCCCTGCCCAATCTGGGGAAGATGCTTGGCAGCAAGTGGTGCACCAATGCCAACTACCTGAGTCCGGCCTTTCACGCCGGACGCAAGGTTTATCCTTCGCGCGGACCTACGATCACCGCCGGCATCCGTTTCTTCGGCGACAACAACTATAAGGGCAGCCGGTTCATGATCGAGGATGGCGGCGTACCCGACCTGCTTTTTCAATACAAGGAGAACCTGAAAAACCCAAGCGGCGCGGCGCAGAAGTTTGGCGATGCCCTAAAGGCTCTCTACAAGGGACTCAATCAAGAGCCGTTCGAAACGCTTATGCCCTGGTTCGCACAGGGACGCGACCAGCCGGTGGGAAAATTCCGGGTGGAGAAAAAGTTTCTTGGTCTGTTTGGCGATTATGTTCTGCGTCTATCGTGGGACCGTAGCGGAGCCAGGAAGGTCCTCGATGGCATTCAGGAGGTCCATCGTACGCTGGCCCAAAAGACCGGCGGCCGGATTATCCTCCAGTTGCCCGACGCAGCCATTACGCCCCATCCACTCGGTGGCTGCCCCTTAGGATCGACTCCTGCGGACGGCGTCGTGAACCAATTTGGCGAAGCCTTCGCTTACCGGAACCTCTACGTAGCGGATGGTTCGATCCTGCCGGCGCCGGTCGGGCACAACCCGTCCAAAACAATTGCGGCGCTTAGCGAACGCATCGTTGAGAGCATCGTTAACGAGGGACGCTGAGTGGCTGGAGAGCGTGTAGACCGTCCAAAATCCTAAGAGTTGCATCGCAAAGGTCTCCAGGGAGAGATCTTAAAAAGGAGTACGCCCAATGCCTAACCAGGGGTTCTTTAAACTTGGTCTACTGGACGTGGCCGGCCGTCCAGTAAACGAAACTGGGGCCAAGGTCAGCTTCGTCAGAACCACCGAAAACAAAGTCATCTCTACCGCCACGGACCTCGCCTTTCCTCCCGAGCATACGTTTGCAGTGCCGGCCTTTCCGCAGGAGCGGAATCTTTTTTGTGAAGTGACCCCGCCGCGCTTCCGCCAGCGCAAATCGGGCATTTTTACTTTGACCGATAAAGAGACCCTTGTCCGGAACCTTACTCTATTCCGACGGCCAGATAAGTTTTCAGCCAACTTCACAGAGTGGAATCAACTCCCCAGTCAGTTCCTGCCTCTAAAGTCGGTGCTGGACAAATCCTCAGCCCTCAAGGTCAAGGGAGGCAAGACGCTTGGCAAGTTCACCGAAGCAACCTACGATGGGGTTACGGGGAAGGTTGAACTCATCGCAAAAGCGGCGCTCCTTAATCTCTATGCAAAACTAACGGATCTAATCGAGCCGACAGCCGGCCAAGAACCGTGGTTCTCGCTCGTGCAGGAGATCGTTGAGATAGGCAGGGAAAGGTTCATCGCCATCGTCGATACGCGCATGGGTGAGATTATCCGCACCATCAAGGGCAACTTCGGTAAATTCAAGGACTACAAACCTACGCCTGCGCAGAACCATTTCGGGAACATTCCCAACGTATATCAAGTGCAGAAGGCGAAGATGTTCAGTATCAAATCCACTGAGGATCACGGCAACGTGCAACTAACGATGGCTCCCGGAAAGGACGCGAGCGGTAACGACCTGCTTATCCTCGACGCTGACATTGACGAGAACGGGCAACTGCTGGCCCACTTAGCCGACCTTTTCAAACACAAGTTCTCTGGAGGAACACACCCTTTCGACATCCACGAATACCTTTCGTTGGAGAATCCAAACAGGCCTCTTGGGTACGAGTTAGTCTAGCTTGAGTGTAGCCTCCGGGAGCGAAGGATTGTCGGAAATCTGATCACCAGCGCAGCAAACAAGCGGTCGCCTGGCAGTTTCGGACCCTCGCTTGACAGCCTCATACGCGGACTTTATATTCAAACTTCACTTCATTAACGCACCCGTAGCTCAGTTGGATAGAGTACCTGACTACGAATCAGGGGGTCGCATGTTCGAATCATGCCGGGTGCACCATTCAGAATCAATAAGTTAGGGCGTCGCAGCTGGACGCCCTTCCTTATTCGATGCGCTTAGCTTTGGGTGCCAGTGTCGAGTTTGATGGGGTCGAGTAAGAAGTAATTGTGATGGTCCATTGACAGTGAGTGTCTGTTGCGACCAACCCCCGCAAAGTTCGTTTATTATATCGTTTATTATCAGGTCGCCTTCTTGTCACCAGGCTTTTTTCGTTCCTTGTTATGAGTCGCCGGATCTTTGCCGCCATTACCGCTACCCCATTTTTTATAGTTGTATGCATTCCACGAATCGAATATCTCTACAGCCTGCTCTTTTTCAGGTCCAACGCAATTGAGGGTGTTGTCCTGAAGGTTCCATTTTCCGTCGTAGGATTCCCGCCGTGTAGGCACCAGTTGGGCCAAAGGATATCTCTGATTCCGCCGTAAGCTCACCAGCTCGTTGTAGCGAAAAAACTTCAAGTTCATCCAAATGTCGTATTGCATCCAGTCAGTTTCGAGCATTCCTTCCTGGACGCGAAACGGTTGGTCCAAATTGATGTTTATCGGACTCCGTATTTGCAGACACCATCCCGGCGGAGTCTTGAAAACACAACCAGTCCAGATACTCAAGACATTCATCTCCACGTAGCCGAAGTGATACATCTCACGATTCGTACCGCGATACTGGTGGTCTGGCCGAATCATTTGCTCGATGACGCTCTGCTCTTCGTGGGCGTATTCAGACATGAACGTGTAATCAAAATAACCCGGCATTCTGTTTAGAGCCTGCACATCCGGGTCGTTGTCAAATTTGGCATCGTAGGCGCCGTTTGCATCAACGGGTTTATACACAACATCAATATCTGCGGGCGGATAAACCCACCACCCGGCCTTGTTCGCATAAAGGAAAGGCCCACACCACTTGAGCGCTCCCGGTGGCGCCTCTCCTAATAACCGGGGATCAGCGGGAACGATTTTGATTCCCTTAGGATGCAGCCGCCAAACTTCTAAATTGAGCTCAGGCTCAGTCATTCTGCACCTCGCAAACCACGCTCGTCTTGACGCGTTCCAAAGAGTCGATTCCTATATCCATTTGATAGGCACTGGCCCAACTAGCCACGTCACCAAAACGTATTTTTCTCCGTCTAATACTGGCTCGGCAGAGTGCAGGTATTTCGAGGGAAACACGATTGCTTTACCGCATTGCGGAAGGGCGCGATAACAGAGATTCGGAAACCATGTAGTACCGCCTTCAAAATCGCTGTTGAGGTAACAAACGACACTGAAGTATCGATCTTGCATATCTTGTCCCGCGTCTGCGTGCGCCAAATAACGACCGCCGGGTAGATAACGCACAATTTGCGTCCCGGAGTATTCGTGCAAATCAATACCCCAAAATTGCTTGATGATAGGCCTAATGGTCGTGGCCATTCTGCCGGCAAAATCCGGCGCCAATCTGGTAACGTGATGCTCGGCTAAGATGGTCGCCGAACGTACCTCCGATTGGGGCGCCGAGTTGAATCGTCCATCGTCTGATTGCAACCGGATCGTAGCGCTCTCCCAATCGTCGGATCGTTTTACCGATTCGAGGATCGTTCGGCAGGACCCTGCGTCATAAAGCGGCAGGGCCAATATGCCTCTGGCTACTTCGTCGTAAAGCATTTTCGGATTGGCCGGCAAACACACGTGTAGATGTTCAACCGCAAACGCTGAATCATAATTCGGCGAACTTCGAAGAGTGGAATCAGTTAGTTTGCTGAACCCGGACCCGGCACACCGGTTCCCGGACCAGGTGTTCCAACTCCAGGGCCCGGAACACCGGTTCCCGGACCAGGTGTTCCAACTCCAGGGCCAGGGACTCCGGTTCCCGGACCAGGTGTTCCAACTCCCGGCCCCGGCACTCCGGTTCCCGGACCGGGTGTTCCAACTCCCGGCCCCGGCACGCCAACTCCCGGCCCCGGCACTCCTGTTCCCGGACCAGGTGTTCCAACTCCCGGACCCGGCGCTCCAGTTCCCGGGCCGGGCGCGCCGGGCTTATAGTCATCATCCTTTGCGTTAAGGCCACCGTTGCCGTGCAATTCATCTGGTAAAGCGAGAACTACAGATGACAGCAACTGGTCGGAAATGGGTTCGCCATACTCACGAAAGACTTTTGATAAAGCGGCCAGACTTTCGAGACGCAAGCGGTTGTTCATCTGAAATCTTAGACGAAGGCTAGAAACTTCTCTCATCGATTCTTGAGTGTCCATGGGCTATCTCCTGTCCGTAGTGTGAAAGTCGACTGTCCGCAGCGTCAGACTGGCGACTATGCTAGCTGGGAATGCGAGGGAGTGTAGCGAGGGGTTAGCGGCATTACAAGCTAATCGCTGGACCGCGCTAATGTCTTGATTCACTCTTTCCTTTGACACTCTGCGGAAGCTTCTGCTGGTGCTCATTTTAGTTTCTTCATGTGAATAGTATGAGGCCAATGCTGGCTTCATCTTAAATGCTCTGCCAGATACAGAGTTGAAAGGGTGCGACTTAAAACGTACGTGTAAGCCTTTCCATCCAGAGTCAACTGCACACCCGCCGGTCCAAGGATTCCCGATGGATCCGCCGGGGCCAACTCCTTCCACAGTTCCCGATGACCCGTCACGGAGTCCAGCCGGTAGATCTTGATGGGGACATTTTGCGGTTGGTACACGTAAAGTGATCGACTGTCGGCGGCCCAACGAAAATTCGTTTCGCCTTCAGCGAGGCCAACAATTGCGCGCGGTTGCCCTCCTTCGATCGGGTAGATCATGGGCAACGAATCTTTGGCCACCACGAATTTGCCGTCTGGAGAAACTGCCGTGCCGGTTACGCCTTCGGGTGTGACCGGCTTGGGGGTGCCGCCATCAATTTCCTGTATGTAGGTCCGCATTCCGTGTCCCGGCTCTCGACCGGTGAAGACGACGCGTTTTCCGTCAGGGAGCCAGCCCCCTCCTTCGCCGTAAATCTCAATTCCGTTTCGCTCGATTTGTTTGACTTCACCAGGTCCAGTTGGCAGAAGAATAAGCTGGGAGGGATTTGACAAAGTTGCAAGCACCCACTTGCCATCATGTGAAAGCGACCAGACCGCGCCGTCGCCAAGTTTCACTGGCGGCGAGCCATCCATCTTCCGAAGGTAGGCTGTGTAGTTCGTTCCACTGCCCGCGCCGAAGTGTGAGAAGACAAAAAACTTGCCATCCGCCGAGAGACCTCTTACAGCAACCTGGTCCAACCAGGATAAGTCTCGCTCCTTAGTCTCGCCGGGCGGGAGCGCGACTACCTCACTGTAGAACCTGACGTCGCTAATCAGGGCTTGCCCGCCGCGCGAGATGTCATGAATCATCAGGTTTGTGACCGAACGGGCTATCGCCCTCTGTTGTCCACCCAGGGTTACCGCGTGTAATGCAAGTGCTTCGCCTTCACGCGCGGCAGTAAACCAAATCTCATCTGCGCGCGCGGACCACGCCAATCCCTGCTCGCGGGACCATCCGTCCGAAAGCTCTTTCTGGGTTCCTGATTGGTCCATTACCATGACTCGCCCGCGATCGTCCCATTGAACTTCGTGGTCAAGGAATGCTACGAGATCTCCTTTTGGCGAAATCCGCATATGGCTGATCCAGCCGTCCGTCTCATACAAAACCTTGCCGACTGGAAACTCGAGCCGGCTGCGACTGTTTACGTAACGCACTACGGCGAGGCTTTGACCATCGGGCGCCCAATCGGCGCAAACCACATCTTCGAGTAGCTCGCGCGGAGTACCGCCGCTGAGCGGCACGCGAGCCAAGGTGCCGCGATTTGTGAAGTGACCGAGGTACTGCCGGTTGAGCAATATGGCCATCTCACCGGTCGAAGAGATCGCGAGGATGTCAGCATTCGTGATACCGAGAGAACGTGATTCGACACCGTCTCGCCGGGCCAGGAATAGTTCACTGGGATGCCCGTTCCAGGCGGCGCTGTAAACGATCGAGGCTTCATCGGGAGCAAATCTCGCCGACCAAATTGTGCCGCGCCGAAAAGTGAGTTGAGTGTAAGCGGGAAGTTGCGCCCCGGCACTGCCACGACCAAAGAGAAAAGCGCCTACAGCCGCCAGCAGTATCAAAGGGATCGCGAACACAGGCCATAATCGCCGCAATTGCCCTGCTTTGCGAAAACTTGATAGAGCAGAATCAGCAAGAGTTGAACTTGCAATGGTGGTACCCGAAGCCAATGTTTCAAGATCAAAAACGAGATCTCTTGTCGATTGAAAACGGTCTTCCGGTCGTTTCTCCAGGCAGTGCCGTACTGTGCGCTCGAAAGCCTGCGCTACAGCAGGATTTGAACTCGTGAAGTCAGGGGGTTCCTGACTAAGAATGGCACTCATCGTTTCTATCGGCGAAGGACCATGAAACGCTCGCTTGCCGGCAAGCATTTCATAGAACACTGCGCCAAAAGAAAAAATGTCAGAACGAAGATCGGATACTTCTCCGCGCACTTGCTCCGGCGCCATGTATCCCGCCGTTCCCAGTAGCACGCCTGAATGCGTATTGAGGCGCACCGTTTCCGATTCCGGATCGGATGAAACCTCTCCGAGCAGGTTGGTCAGCTTTGCGATTCCAAAATCGAGTATCTTGACGTGGCCGTCCTTAGTGAGAAAAAGATTTTCCGGCTTGATGTCGCGGTGAATTATTCCTTTTGCGTGCGCAGCAGCCAGCCCACGCGCGATTTGAATTGCATAATCCACGCTTTTGCGAACGGGCAGCGTGTTACTCTTCAAACGCTGCCGCAGTGTTTCGCCTTCTAACAGTTCGGAGACAACATACGGTGAATCCTGGTGCGACCCGACGTCGTAAATGACGAGTATGTTCGGATGATTTAGCGCGCCGGCAGCTTTGGCTTCCTGCTCAAAACGCTGCAGCTGATCTTGGGTCGTGGGAAGATCGGGCGGTAAGACCTTGATTGCCACATCGCGCGCAAGTGCCGTGTCGGTGGCGCGATAGACCTGGCCCATGCCTCCCTCGCCTATAAGGTGAACTACTTGATATCTGCCGAGACGTGTGCCAGGCTGGATGTTCACTGTCGCTGAGTTGTGCCGGTGTTCTGTGTTCTGCTCTGTCGTGTCGGACCAGATCGGGGAGCATTCTAGTTAACTTCGAGTCAACATACCAGAGTGGTAGTGTACCAACTCAGGCAAAGAGATGGATACTGGTTCTTACTTAGGAAATATAGAAGTCGCGCAGACTCTGAGGGATCGACATTTGGAATGCTGGAGAATGTGGAAGAACCGACTGCTTCAGACTACGAATCAGGGGGGTCGCATGTTCGAATCATGCCGGGTGCACCATTAATCACTACACATAGCGACTTCGTCCAGGATGATCAGATGTCGAGAGACTCCGCGCCCTTGGGTTGGAAGTTTCGATCCGTCCCGGGCCAGTGGATCGCGCGAGCCGACCAATGTCCGTGGGACTCGAAGCCAAGAGCCGCAATTCTTCTATCGAGGAAAGCGAAGCCTTTACGAAATTCCTCGCAAAGAGAACGTCGAGCCGCCTGGACGCGTGGATGACTTAGGCTGCCCGGGAAGGGAAGCTGGCAACGCGCCCGACTGAGATTTTATGTCGCTTGATCATGCGGTCGAGCGTCTTGCGGTCGACGTCCAGAATCCGAGCTGCCGCTTGTTTATTTCCGCCCGTGTGCAATAGCACTTTCTCGACGTGGCGGCCCTCGAGTACTGCCAGTGAGGACCACTCCTCCACGACCAAAGCAGCTGTTTCTCCCATCTCCGGTGTGGCGACACCTCGTCCTTGCAACTTGCAATACTGCTGCACGCGCTCGGGCAAATCCTGCACCCGAATGGTCCCATCGCATATCGCCGTAGCGCGCACCACGGCATTCTCCAATTCGCGGATGTTCCCGGGCCAGGGATACTTTTCCAGCAGTTCCAGTGCTTCCAGAGAAAATTTCACCTCGGGACTCAGAGAATAGACGCGCTCGGCAAAACTTTTGGCGAGCAGAAGGATGTCCTCCCGCCGCTCCCGCAGTGGTGGCAATTTGATCGAGACCGCATTCAAACGATAGAACAGATCTTTGCGAAATCTGCCTGCATCCACTTCTTCTTCGACATTGCGATTGCTGGCGGCAATAACGCGGACATCCACCCGCTGCGTGTGGTTAGAACCCACGCGTCTAATCTCGCCCTGCTGCAACGCGCGCAACAGTTTCACCTGGAAAGCCGGCGTCGTCTCGGTTATCTCGTCCAGAAACACCGTTCCATTGTCGGCCTCTTCCCATAGTCCTCTGCGGTCGCGGTCAGCCCCGGTAAACGACCCCTTAACGTGACCAAACAACTCCGACTCGATCAGTTCAGCAGATATGGCCCCACAGTTGACGGCCACGAAGGGCTGCTCTGATCGAGTACTGTGACTATGCAGCGACGAGGCGACGACTTCCTTTCCGGTGCCCGACTCACCTGTCAACAGCACCGGCAAATTGGTGGTGGCCACGCGGCCCACCTGTTTCATTACGCTAATGAAAACTTCGCTTCTTCCCAGCAGACCAACATCGGCCTGGTACCCTGAAGATCCGTATGGTGCCCGCAATCGGCGCGACTGCCGGGTTGGTAACTGCTCACGCAGCGCCTGAGAAAGCGATTGCAATTCTTCCGGGCCAAACGGTTTGAGTAAGTAGTCGTACGCTCCAAAGGACGTCGCATTCAGCGCTCCGGACGCGTTGCCATCCCCCGTCATAAGGACGACCTTGGCTCCTGGCTGTTCCTCTTTGAAGCGCTTGAGCACACTGAAACCGTCTGCCCCGCCCAATATCACATCGCAGAAAACTACCGACCACTCGCGTTCGCGAATCAATTCGAACGCTTGCTCGGCAGATTCAGCTTCGGTTAACTCCCATCCTTCGTGCTTAAGGACCTCGCTGACAAATTTCCGCATCTGGGGGTCGTCATCTATTACGAGTGCTTGCATACATCCTTTCTCCTCCAGTCAACTGTTAACTAAAAAAGACCGGGCCCTGAAAATAGCTCATGCTGGTAATGCGGTGCGGGAAAGCAGCTCGCCGGGGTTCAGTGCCAACAATTGCTCCAATCCTTCCGCCGGTAACGGTTTGCTGAAGAGGTAGCCCTGTACTTCGTCACACCTGAGTAACTGCAAAAACCTCAACTGCTCCTCTGTCTCTACCCCTTCCGCTATCACCTGGAGTCTGAGATTGTGCGCGAGAGTTATAATAGCCATCACCAGCGCGGCATCGTCAGGATCTGTGGTTACGTCGCGGACGAAAGACTTGTCGATCTTCAGGGCGTCGATTGGCAGGCGCTTCAGATAGGAAAGCGAAGAAAAGCCGGTGCCAAAATCGTCAATTGAAATAGTCACATCCATCGCCTTGAGTCTGGTCAGCACATCGATGGTCGCTTGCGCATTGCTCATGATTGAGCTTTCCGTCAGTTCCAGATCGAGGTATTTGGGCGCGAGTCCGGTCTCATCAAGGATCTGGAGCACGATCTCCGCGAGATGTTGCTGTTGAAATTGTCGCGCGGAAACGTTTACGCCGACGCGCATCGGGTTAAAGCCTCTCTCCTGCCATAACCGGTTCTGCCGGCAGGCGGTGCGCAGAACCCAGTCGCCTATCGGTAGTATTAACCCGTTGTCTTCAGCCAGCGGAATAAATTCAAGCGGCGGCAGCAGGCCCAGTTGTGGATGTTGCCAGCGCACTAACGCTTCGACTCCTATGATCTTTAAGGAGTCAACTGCCATCCGAGGCTGGTAGTGCAGCACAAACTCCTCATTGTCTATGGCGTGGCGCAGGCTGGTCTCAAGCGCAAACTGTTTCGAGGCTTTAGAGTTCATGTCCTCGGTGTAAAAGCGATAATTATCTCCCCCGGAGTTCTTGGCTCGATAAAGCGCGCTGCCTGCATTCTTCAACAGGCTTTGGCTTTCTATGCCGTCATGTGGGAAGAGACTGACGCCGACGCTGGTGGTGGCAAACAGTTCCTGGCCATCCAGATCGAATGGAGCATGCAAGGCCTCGCGTATTGAGCCAATAATCTCCACGACATGCTTGGCTCCGTCGATGTGCGTTAACATTACTGCAAACTCATCGCCACCGAAACGCGCTACCGTGTCGCCTTCCGTCACACAGCTTCTTAAGCGTCCAGCTACTTGTTTCATTAGCTGGTCCCCATGCAGATGTCCCAGGGAGTCATTCACCTTTTTCAATTGGTCGAGCGAAATGAAGAGAATGCCCAGCAATTCGCCGGCGCGCTGCGCCACTGCTACGGCCTGCTCCAGTCGATCCTTGAAGAGCGTGCGGTTAGGCAGTGCGGTCAAGGTGTCGTAATAAGCCAGACGGTTAACTTCCGCGGTTCGTTCCGTTAAGAGCTGCTCCAGTTGATCCTTATAACGCCGTTTCTCTTTCAGCAGCGAAGACTGTTTTAGCGCCCTTTCAACCGCAGCCTCGACGTGCCGAACGTCGAAGGGCTTAAGGATGTAGTCGAAGGCCCCGGCGCGGAGTGCTTCAATAGCGGTCTCAATATTATTTTGCCCGCTAATCATCAAAACTACGCTGTCTGCAGAAATCGAATGCACGTGGGGCACGAGTTCCAGGCCACTCATACCGCCCATGTTGATGTCGCTGATAACCAGGTCAAAACTCTCTTTGGCCAAAACCAACAAAGCCTCTTCGGCTGAGCCAACGTCCCAGCAGTCATACCGCTTCTTGAAGATGTCCAGCAGCAGGCGCCGGATCTGATCATCATCGTCTATCACCAGGATTTTTGGATTATGGGCTTTTACGAGTTCCATTTGCTTTACAACCGGAAACGACTGGCTAACCAGGCGTTAATCTTCTGAAATGCCACATTAAGACTGTAAACGTGCCGGTCGTTACAGGTGCGAATCCAATACCTCTCTTACCTTTCGCGCTACGCCGGCGGAGTCGAAGGGTTTTTGTATGAAGTTGAGTTTCTCGTCCAGGAGACCATGACGGACGATTGCATCGTCTGTGTATCCCGACATAAAAAGAACGGGAAGATTGGGACGGATCGCCTGTACACGCGTCGCCAAATCGCTACCGCTCATCTGGGGCATAACCACGTCGGTAATCATTAGCTTGATATCATGTTGAAGATCCAGCGAGATCGAAAGAGCTTCCTCACCATTTGAGGCTGTGAGCACGCGATAACCGTGGCCCTCCAGGATCTCTCTCAGGATTGCCCTCACTTGATCTTCATCTTCAACCAGTAAAACTAATTCAGTACCCCGCGGTACCGATCTTGAAATAACTTCCTCTTCGCCTCCGACCACCTCATCAACTCGTGGCAAGTAAACCTTAAACGTGCTGCCCCGTCCTGCCTCGCTGTAGATCCAGATATTTCCGCCGCTTTGCTTAACTATGCCATAAACAGTCGCCAATCCCAGGCCCGTTCCCTTATTAGGCCCTTTGGTAGTAAAGAAAGGCTCGAAAACACGCGACTGAATTGTTGCGTCCATTCCACACCCGGTGTCGCTTACAGCCAGCATTACATAGGGCCCGGGCAGCGCCGCATGTCGCTGGGCATACTCTTCGGAATGCACGACGTTGCGTGTCTCGATTGTAAGCTTCCCCCCTTTCGGCATGGCATCGCGCGCATTCACTATCAGGTTTAGCAGTACCTGCTCGATCTGGCCCGGATCGGCCTTCACTTTTCCCAGCACAGGAGAGGTGATGGTCAGAAAATCGATATCTTCGCCTATTAATCGCCGCACCATCTTTTCCAGGTCGGTAACCACCAGGTTGAGATCCAGCACTTTGGGTTGGAGAATTTGTTTCCGGCTGAAGGCCAGCAACTGCCGGGTCAGGGTGCCGGCACGATCACTAGCCTTCTTTATTTCTTCAATGCTGGAGCGATGAGGACTAGCCTCAGACAGCTTTCCTAACAGAATGCTCGAATAGCCGCCGATCACTGTTAAGAGATTATTGAAGTCGTGGGCCACGCCGCCGGCCAACTGGCCAATCGCGTCCAGCTTTTGCGACTGGCGCAGTTGTTCTTCGCTTTCACCCAAAGCTTCCTCGACTCTCTTACGCTGGATAAACTGGCCAATCTGGCTGCCGATAGTAACCATCATAGCCAGTAGCTCGGCATCAGGTTCGCGAATAGAGCGGCTGAAGAATTCCACTACACCCAGGATTTCCGAGCGAAACTGTATCGGGAACGCGCAAGCGCTGTGCAAACCTGCCCTGGCCGCGTCAGCCGACCTGGAGAAATTCGCGTCTTCAGCCACGTCGGGAATCCACACTGGTTGGTTGTCGTTCCAGACTCTTCCGGGAAGTCCGATTCCCGGCGCGAAAACGAACTGACGGCTGGCGTTCTCGAACTCATCGGCTTCCGTTCCGGGAGCCTGCCACACTTGAGAGCAACGCAGGCCATTTGACCTGCGGTCGACTGTCCATAGGGCCCCGTATTCCCACCCCAGGCTTTCACAAACCGCCTGAAGAACTTTTGATGCTCCTTCGTTGATAGTGTTTGATTCAGCCAGGGCCCGGGTAACGGCGTACTGCGCCGACAGCCGATTCTCTGCTTTTTTTCTCTCTGTGATGTCCCGCAGGTAACCCGTGAACATCGGCGCGCCTTTTGATTCAATTCGCGTAATCGCTAGCTCTACTGGGAATTCCGTGCCGTCCCTGCGTTCCGCGCTTAACTCAAGCCGTTGGCCCAGCACTTGGGTTTTACCGGTCGCGAGATAACAAGCCAGACCCTGGCGGTGTTGTTCTCGGAAACGCGATGGGATTATGAGCCCAGCCATTTCTCTGCCAATGGCTTCTTCCTGAGTGTATTCAAAAGTTTTTTCTGCTGCTGGATTCCAATCAACAACCAGTCCCTCGTGGTCCATAGTGATGATGCAATCCAGAGCCGACTCCAGAATCGCTCTCTTGCGAGCTTCGCTTTCACGCAGCGCCTCCTCGGCGAGCCTGCGTTCGGTAATGTCCCGGGCAATACCCTGGACACCCACCGGAACGCCGTCCTTCAGAACAAGCCTGGTGTTCACTTCGACCATGACGTGATGCCCGTCTTTGGCGATGATCTCCAGGTCATAAGCAGTCACCTTTTCGCCCGCCAGCTTGCGACGGAGCATCTGCTTCGCCTTCGCCAAATATTCCGGCGCTACGGTCTGCTTCAGATTCAGCTTGAGACTCTCTTCAGGGGAGTAACCGGTAATCTGTTCGCCTGCTTTGTTGATTGAAGTGTAGTTACCTTCCAGGTCGTGCTCGTAGATAAGGTCATGGGCGTTTTCAACCACGTCGCGATAACGCTCTTCACTTTGTCTTAGTTCCTGCTCGATGCGTGTGCGTTCGGTCACATCCTGCGCGGTGCCGAACATTCTGATTGGTTGTCCCCGCTCATCAGTCTCTACACGCCCACTTGATTGAATAATCCGTTCCTCGCCATCGTGCCTCACGATGCGGTAGTAAAAATCAAACGGCTCTTTCGTCTTAGTGGTTTTTGCCACCTCATTCCGAACCAGCTCGCGGTCTTCCGGATGTATAAATGCAAATACTTCCTCTTCATCGTTGACATTAATGCCGCCGGGCTGAACGCCGAAGATGTGATAGTGCTCGTCAGACCATGTCATGACGTTTCTTAGTAAATCCCAATTCCAACTGCCAATGAGCGCCAAGCGCTGGGCTTCGGCCAACTGATTTTCACTCTGCCTAAGCGCTTCCTCCGCTCGCTTACGTTCAGTGATCTCCGCAACCAATACGCCGACGCCCAGTGTCTCTCCCCCTTGCATGTGAACTGGATACAAAGATACAACCCAGTAGTGTTGCTGACCGGGGTCGGCGGGCGTTTCACCGGACAGTTCAAGAGCCATAACCGGTTTTCCTGTCTCAAGTACACGCTTGAGGAGAGGCTCCAACACCTCAGCCATTTCAGGAAGGACCTCGCGCAAAGTCCGTCCGATGTGTTGCTCTACTGGAAGGCCATTGATAGCGGCGAGCGTTTCATTGATTCGCTGGTAAACCAAATCGGGACCGTGAAAGGCGAAGCCGATAGGCGCCGAAGACAAAATAGTATCGAGGAGAGCGAGTGATTCAGCTTTACTCCTGACAGACTCCTGCAATGCTTGTTGAGCGCGTTTGCGCTCGGTGATATTTTCAACCGAACCTTCGAAGTAAAACTGACCGTCCTGGGTGGCAACGGAGCGGCGGTTCTCCGATAGCCAGAGTTTTCTGCCATCTTTGCGGTAAGCCTCGAATTCAAAGCCTTCAAGTACACCACGTTCTTTTTGTAGTCGTTCAGCTTCCGCCCGATCGTTCGGGTCGACGTATAGTTGATGCTCAATATCAGTGATGCCGGCGACCATCTGTTCGGGGGAGTCATAACCGAGGATCCGGGCGAAGGCTGGATTGACCGTTATGAATTGACCTTCCGGTGTCGATTGGAAAATTCCTTCGACTGCATTCGCAAATATTGAGCGATAGTTCTTTTCGGCCTCCCGCACCTGTTTGTGGAGCGAGGCGCTCTCAAGTGCCGCTGCCGCCGTGCTGGCGAGAATGGTTAACGCTTTCATTTGTCCCAACGTGAAAGGACGCAAGCGGCTAGTCACGTTTAGATTAATGACGCCGACAAATTTGTTTGCCACCTGCATTGGGACAGACACAGCGGAGCAAATCTCGGGTCTGGGCCAAAGCGCGACAAACCGCTCATCATGGACCTCACCATTGAGGATCAAAGGCATGCGCTCGCGTGCAACCCAACTCGATATACTCTCCTGAAGCGAGATGCGCTCGCCCAGCAGCCGTTCACGTTTCTCGCCTCGCACCGCGGCGACAAAGAGTTCTTTACCGTCACTGGTGGGTAGGAGGATAGAGACTTCGTCGGCATCGCTTTGATGTAATGCGGCGTCCGCCAACTTGCTGAGCACCATTTGCGGGTCGAGCGTGAAAGAGATGGTTTGGCACAAACTGTAAATCGCCACGGTTTCGCGGAGCTGCAAATTCTCCATACGCAGCCGCCGCGTGTTTATCGCACGCGTCAGCACGGGCATCACGGTTTGCAGGCGGAAGGGCTTGAGCACATAGTCAAAGGCGCCAACCTTCATCGCGTCGACCGCCGTCTGGATCGTGCCTTGGCCCGTCATCATGATGCCGATGAGGTGCGGATCAATCTTAAGCGCGGCCTCCAGCAGGGCTATGCCATCCATTTCCGGCATCATTAGATCAGTAAGCAGAAGATCGAATTCTTTTCCACCCAACTCTGCCAGGGCTTGCTGTCCTGAGCTACAGCCAGAGACCTCAAAGCCCTGTGCGGTGAGAGCTTCAACCAGAATGTTTTTCAACTCCGGCTCGTCGTCGACGACAATGATCTTTCCTGTCGGGGAACTCGAGACGGCATCTTTTTTCGCCACTCCCATTTCAAGTTGTTCGACCTGATTAATCACGCGTCTTCATCTCCACTGCCGTGGCCGGCAAAATAATTCGTACCGTTGTGCCTCTTCCCAGCGTGCTCTCAATATCAATGGTTCCGTGGTGTTCGTCGACTGTGCGACGGCAGATCAGTAATCCCAGCCCAGTGCCCTTGCCTTCCGGCTTGGTAGTGAAGAATGGCTCCCAGAGTTTTGGAAGGTCTTCAGGCTTGATGCCAATGCCGGTATCTGAGAATTCGATTACAAGAGTCGCGGCCCCATTCTCGAGAACCCCGGCCCTTGCGCGAACGGTGAGTGTGCCGCCTTCAGGCATAGCATCGCTGGCATTCGTCAGAAGGTTCAGAAAAACTTGCCGTAACTGTTGTCGATCAGCCTGAATACTCGGTAGATCGTTCGCAAAGTCTGTCGCGACATTTATCCTGCGACTGCGCAAATGGTAATTGATGAATTCAAATGAATTCTGTAGTTCTTCGTGGATGTTTATGGTCGAGACTTGTTGATGACTGCGGCGGCTAAACAGCAAGAGATTGCTGACCAGCGAGGCCATGCGTTCCACTTCCTGGTCAATTACCTCCACCGCTCGGCGTTTGGGATCGTCACCAGCCAGTCGATCGAGTAGAGACTCGGCATGCAGAGCGAGGGTCGCAAGTGGATTGTTCAGTTCATGAGCGACGCTTGCGGCCAACTCACCCATTGTGGCCAGTTTCGAGGCTTGCCAAAGTTGTTGGGTCATTGACGTTAGTTCGTGCGTTTTGGCTTGTAACTCGGCGAGCGCACTCTCAAGACGTTGGTTCGTCCGCCGCAACTCTTCTTCAGCCAGTTTACGGTCAGTAATATCGCGAATGTTGCATTGGATTACACGACTTTCACCTACGAGGTATGTGTTACTCACGAATTCCACGTGTCTTATGAGCCCATCGCGAGTTTTGAGTGGTAGGTTTTCATAACGTATGTATCCTTGCTGCTGCAATTCGGTGAAGGCGAGTTTTGAAGTGACGGTATCTTTGAAGACACCGATTTCCCATAGTTCCTTGCCCGTGAGCTCCTCTTTGGAATAATCCAATATCTCGAGAATAAAAGGGTTAGCGTCAACAACCCGTCCGCTCGTTGCATCGAGTATCAGGACGCCGTCTTTTGCGGACTCAAATAGTCGCCGGTAGCGAAGTTCGGAAGCCCGCCGCGCTTCCTCGGTGCGATATTGCTCCGTGATATCGCGTGCAATCGTTGCCGCTCCGACAACCCTGCCTGAACTATCTCTGATTGGAGAGACAGCTACAGACACATGGATTCGCTTCCCTTCTTTTGTAAGGCGTTCAGTTTCGTGGAGATCGATGCTCTCACCGCGCCGGCGCAGTTCCATTGTTGCAGCTACTTCATCGATACGGTCGGGCGGAACGCGTAGCCAGATAGACTGTCCCAGGGCCTCCTCGGCAGTGTAGCCGTAAAGCTTTTCTGCCCCTTTGTTCCAACTAGTTACTGTACCGTCCAGACTTTCTCCAATGATGGCGTCTTCCGACGACTCGACGATCGCCGCCAACAGCCTTCGATCCTCTTCCGTGCGCTTGCGATCGGTGATATCGCTCATCGTGACGATTGCTGCCAGCGTGCCGCTCGTTTCGCGCACAAGCGAGCCTCCATAATTGAACACGCGGCTCCAGTCCCCATCAAGTCGCCGGATCCGCACTTCAAGGTTGCGCAATCGCTCACCGCGAATAATTCGGGGCAAGGGCCACTGCTCAATCTCCAACACAGAGCCGTCAAGGTCTGACAGCTCGAAAATGTTGGCAAACTCAGCCAGTTTTAGAAGGCCTTCCTCCAAGCTGGCAAAGCCATGGATCTCCAACGCGGCCCTGTTCCAGTTCAGCAATTGGCCATCCAAATTGGAAACAATCAAGCCTTCGCTCAGGTTTTCAATAACGGTTTGAAGGCGCTGCTCGCCCTCGCGCAGAGCACGGACGCTTTCCTCAAGCTCGCTTTGGGAGGTCCGCACCTTGCTGGTCATCGAGTTAAAGGTGGCGGCAAGCAAGCCTAGCTCACCCTTTTGTTGAATATTTACCCTCTTAGAATATTCGCCGGCGCTGATTGCGGATGCAGCTTCGGTAAGCGAACGAAGCGGGCGCGTGATGCCGCTGCTAAGGACAAAAGCGCCCGCGATGCCAAGAGTGAATAAGACGAAATCAATCAATATCATTCGCCGCAGGAATCGATTGGCCTGAGTCAGAAACGGCTGCTCGGGAAACTCAACTACCATGAACCAGGGTGTACCGCTAATTGGCCGAGCCAGAGCCATAACTTTATTGCCGTCCCGCGAGTAATGCATCACGTCGAGAGTTGAACCCAAGTCTGCCTGAGGCTTGGACACGATTCTTTCCATGTTGGTAAAGAGATCTCCCTGACTGTTGCCAAAGTACACCGAGGCTCCGCTGCCCAGAAGATCCGTCAACTGTTTCGGCGGGGGATTGGATGAGATTCGGCGCCACCTGACAACATAAGCGATAGGCTGTCCAGAATCGTCTTTCACCGCAGCCACCGCGGGAATTGTGATGGTATCTTTAACTATGCGCATGGGGCCGGCAGTCTGGAAAGGACCGACAGCACAGGCCTTAAACTCGGCATCCAGATCAACTGGCTCTGGTGCAGCGCCATCAGGCACGGTCAAAAGAAGTGAGTGGTTCGTATCCCACAATTCTACTTGCAAACTATTCGGATCTTGCGGCCCGATGAACTGCTGCAGGATCACGGAGGCGTTGGATCTCGTTACGTCGGAAGGGGACTGGAGAAAGGCACGAATCGCAGGGTCGTTGGCGGCACTGAGAGTCTTCGCGAGCAAGAGACCCGTAGACTGCTGCGATAAGTTCGCCAACTGTTTACTGAGGTTTTGCAACCGCTCTCGGCCCACCTCGAGCGCTGATTCTTTGATTCCATGATAAGCGGCCCAGCTTGAGGCCGTGATTACGCCAAGCAGCAGGGTACCTATCAGCAGCGGCAGGCGATGCTTAATAGAAAGATTAGATACCGAAAGATGTGCTGGTAGCATTTGAATGGTGATTTCCTGGACCCCGCGATTCCAAGTTGCGATAGGTTCTCCACCGGATTCGGTAGCAACTGCTCCTTGCTCCTTTTGAAAAACTGAAGAAGGACGCCACTTTCGCCCCAAGGCAGCGTCCTTCTTCGTGGCGCGTGTCCTCTTAAATAAATCAAGGCATCACGCGATTTGAAAAACTTTTCTCGTTCTCAGCTTTGGGAGAGCCGTGGTCCATCCCGATCTGACTTTCTTAGTCGCATCTCTAACAGGACGCTGCATCGCCCAAGCAGCGTCCTCGGCTGTCGCTTTTATCTTGTTTAATCAACGCTTCAATACCTTCCGGCGCGCGGTCGTCGCGGGGAGGGCAACCGCTCATGACGATCGTGACTCAGCCCCCCGGCCGGTTCGAATGGTTCGGACAAAGACGCCGCCCTCGCCCCAAGGCGGCATCCTTCTCCGTACGCGCGCACCGTCCTTAACTCAGGAGAGCACGCGATCTTTACAAATTCACTCGTCCATGGGGACGGTCCTCCTTAGCTGGCGGCAGCAGCCACACTGGCCTGGCTGATGCGCCCTTTCACCAGGTTTACAACGTCCTGGGCCAGGAAAGGCTTGTAAAGCACGGTTAGGCCCAGTTCTTCCCAGACAGCCTGCATGTCGTCCGAAAAACCGCCTCCGGTCATCAAAATAATGTAGGTTAGCGGCGCCTGCGCTTGAAACTCCAAACCGAGCTTCAAACCATCATCTTCACCGAGCATGTAATCGAGCAACACTACATCCGGCCGTCCCTGGTAAAATGCCAGACGAGCCTGAGGGCCATCTTCCGCAATCAGAATTTCCCAGCCCTGCTCTTTCAACTCGCCCGCAAGAAAGAACAGCAGGTCGTGGTTGTCATCGACAATAAGAATTGTCGGTGTTTGCCGCCCCGCCGGCAGCGCCCCGCCGGTGCACTCTATGGAAAGAGTTTCGCTGGCTTCCTTTAATGAAACAGTCACCTGCGTACCCGGCAGAATCTCACCACGGGCCACCATGGTTGCCAGCGGTTGCGTAAGCTGGCGGTGAATCGTGCGCTTGAGTTCCCTGGCGCCGTATTCCTGGCTGATTCCCTTGTCAAGTAGGAATTGTTTCGCCTCCGGGGTCACATCAATGGAGAAATACCGCTCACCGAGCCGCAAGTTGACGTGATCCTGCAGCGCGCGAAGGTCGTGATCGAGGATTATCTCGATAGCTTTCGCATCAAGTGGGTTATAGGTCACTACGGCATCGATGCGATTAACAAACTCAGGCGAGAAGCGCTTTCTCACTGCGCCAAGCGCGATACTTTCAAGTCTGGTTGTGAGATCTACTTGTGATTTAGCCGTCGCACTCTGAAAACCAATGTTGGGGTTGATCTCTTTCGTCATCTCCCGGGCGCCGAGATTGCTCGTGAAAAAGATCAGAGTCTTTTCGAAATCGACGGTGCTGTTATCACCCAGATGTAAGATTCCCTTGTCGAGAATGCCAAGCAACAGTTTGGTTATGGAATGGGCGGCCTTCTCTATTTCGTCGAAAAGAACCAGAGCTAAGTCACATTCTCGACTCGTGACGTCCGTTAACTGCTGCTGGGTAAGCAGGGGAGTCGTTTCGCGATGACCGAGATAACCGGGAGGAGCCCCAACAAGCTTGGCTGTTTCATGCTCCATCTGGAACTCGCCACAATCAATCTTGAGAATCTTCTTCTCATTGCCATGTAACAGCTCTGCAATCGCCTCTACCGTCTTTGTTTTGCCTGTGCCCGTTGGTCCAAGCAGCAGAAAGACACCGGCCGGTCTGTTCGAAGGGGCGAGACCGGATTGATACATGTAAACGTAAGGCACAATCGCTTTTGTGGCGGCCGATTGGCCCACTACTTTCTGCGATAACAACGTCACCAGGTCAGACGGCTGTTCGGCTGGTTGTGATTGCCACCGCGGCTGTTCTTGAGGCATTCGGTCTTCCATTGGATCTATCGATGTGTCTCGTGTCTCCCTCGCAGATAAGCCGCTTTAGCGGAACTAGTGCGAAGGGAGCTATCCCCGCAGGGTCGTCGGCCCTAATCGTCTAAGTGTGCCCGCCATGAAGCGCTGTTTGGCGAGGCCATTGAAGACAATTTAAAGTTTCAAAACTCTGGGGGGTTTCCTGCCGGCACCAGGAAAGGGTTCTCAGTGGATGGCCGAGTTACTTGAGTCGCGCTTGAGACGTTAGCGCCTGGGATCAAATAAAAGGGTGATCCGTGGGGCGTAATGTACCATTATGGGACTTTGCGCACAATCGGGAATTGCCTGAGATCCGGGGAGGCAAAGCCTTAGTAACGCAATCGAGGGGAAAAAAGGGAGAATGCCGAGCGGCAAAATGAATTTAGTTTCCGCCGCCCATCTTTTTTACTGGCGAGCGTTGCTCTATTGAGACCAGTCCCATTCTAATTGCATACCTAACCAGGCTGGCAACATCGTGAATGTTCAGACGGTCCATCAGTTGAGCGCGATGTGTTTCCACCGTCTTCACACTGATATTCAAAGCGCGGGCAATATCTTTGGTGGAATGACCCTCAGCGATTAGCGTCAGAACCTCTAGCTGGCGCGGCGTCAATTCTGACATGGGCGCCAGGCCTTCGGAAGTACTCCTGCCTGACTCGAATGTGGCTTTTTGCTCGATAGTTGGTGAGAGATATTTTTTCCCACCCATAACATGCTCAATTGCGAGTCTCAACTCGGAGCTGGCTGCGCTTTTTGGCAAATAACCTGCTGCGCCTGCGCGAAGTGCCTGAAACGCATATTCTTCCCCCTCATGCACCGTGAGGACGATGACGTGGACCTCGGGAAACTTCTCGGTGGTTGTTTTCAAGACCTCAAAACCACTTGCGCCCGGCATCGCCAGATCAAGCAACACGACTTCGGGGCGTAGTTTCTCTATCAAGTCCAGGGCTTCATGCCCATCTCCGGCCTCGCCGACGACTTCCACTAACCCCCCTCTTTCCAGAAGGGCGCGAATGCCTGCTCGGACAAGAGCGTGGTCGTCTACCAGTAACACGCGAAGTTTTTTCACGGTGAGTCAGTAAATTGCCTGTGAGACTGCAAAATGTTCCGGCTCTTCGGAAACTTGTTTGAAAACTAAATTCTTCCCATAAAATAGTCAAGAGCTATCACATCTTGATGCCGTTGAGGTAGGCATATTTGGTCTATCTATCAACTCGGGAAGACATTGCGGACTATCTCAGAAACATTCTGTATGGGCAATCAGGGAATTCCTTACAAAATCCATGCGATTTCATCTTTAATTTGGTCGCCCAGCACTGCCCGGACGCACGCGAGAATTCCGGGCGCTGACTATTTGAGCAACGACTGTGCCATCATCTGGAACGGCCGAAGAGTCCTATAGTCACGGATTTAAGGAGATTTTAGTCAGCGTTTTGGCTTGGCGGGAGGTCTGGTAACTCAATCTGACGGAATGATATTCAATTTGATAAGGATCGCAGTTGCGGCAGAATCAGAGTTGTTTGAGGATCTAGAGCCCTACCGCCCTTAGCAGGCTGCTGAAAAAGGAGAAATCGGCCACAGAGTCACAGAGTCACAGAGAAAAAGCACATCAGAATTGATCAGAAACGCCAGTAAACTTGGCCTCCTCTTTGATTTCATTTTTCTCTGTGTCTCCGTGTCTCTGTGGCTAATCAGTTTTTCAGCAGCCTGCTAGAGTGGGCGGCGCCGTTGCTTTGCCCTTTGTGCGTAAAGCGAAATTCATTTGACCCCCCTTACCGCAAGTCCAATAATATGTGGGTTCAAGGTAATGGTCCATGCGACCTTGCCGCGCGGGGAACTACTCTTTCATCGGCTGCGCGGAGAGACAGCAAGCTCATGCTACGATGGCAGGCGCGCTCTCAGTGTTGAGTTCGATTCACTATGTTACTTACTGCAAAATCACCGCAGGAATTAGATGCCCGATAAACCCTCTGCTACAGAGCGACGCGCCCAGATGATTTTGCAGGAACTGCTGCGCTCCGGTAAGGTCTCCGTCCGTCCGCTGGCTAAGCGCCTGAAGGTATCGCCGGCAACGATCCGCCGCGATCTTGACGAACTCGAGCAACGTGGGTTGTTGCTCAGAAGCCACGGCGGCGCTGTCCCCGTCCAGCCAATGCTCTATGAGCCCTTTCGTCACACATCCTACTATCACGAGCAGGAGCGCCAGCGGGGCGCGGAGAAACGACGCATTGGTCTTGTCGCGGCTGAACTCATAAGCGACGGTGAGATTCTTGCCATCGGTGCCGGAACGACGGCGACGCAAGTTGCCCGAAGCGTTTGTCTCCACAAGGGAATCACCGTTCTGACAAATGCGGTGAATGTGGCTATGGAGCTAAGTCACCGCGACGACCTGAAGGTCATCGTTACGGGCGGATTCCTGAGCGGCGACTGGTTTGCGCTGGTCGGGCCTGCATCTATCGAGAGTGTCGGCGAGATCTTCGTAGATAAGGTATTCATCGGCGTCGACGGGATACATCTTGAACATGGGCTGACAACAAACTATCCTGACCAGGCTACGATTCATCGCGCTATGATGCGTCAGGCACGCCAGAAAATCATCGTCGCCGACCATCGGAAAATCGGGGCCATTGGCACCGCTCTAATCTGCCCGCTTGAAGACATAGATATTCTTATCACTGACAAGGGCGCCACGGACGAAGCTATAGCTCCTTTCATTGCTATGGGCATTATTGTGCGGCGAGCCTAATCTTCTGACGATGGGCTTGAGATCCTGGGCCAACCTTCCAGGTCCCAAAGAAGGCGCGCAATCCGCAGTGTTGGGATACCACGCCATTCGGTATCGTATGCGTGATAGACCAGCATATCGCCATCCTTGTTTTGTAAGATCGCACAGTGGCCAGGGCCAGCCCAACGGCCTTTGCCAGCCACGACGAGCGTCCCACCGCCCTCCATCATTAGTTTGCCGCTTCGATCCATGTATGGCCCAGTGAGACGTCGCGCGCGACCAACGCGAATGTTGTAACTGCTGTCCTTTCCCCGACAACAGAAGTCAAAAGAAACGAAGAGGTAGTAGTAGTTATTCTTCCGAATGATGACGGGCGCTTCAATTGCGCCAGGCAACTCTGGGGTTCGCGGTCGGCGGGCGAGGGCGTAAAGGGTTTGGTCGTGGGATGAAAGCTTGCCGGTTGCGTAATCGAGCTTGCGGAGTTTTATACCTCCCCAAAAGCTCCCGAATGACAGCCAGGGTTCATTCTTTTCGTCGAGCACGACGTTCGGATCGATCGCATTCCAGTCATCCGAAGCGTATGAGCTGATCACTTTCCCCTGGTCCACCCACCGATACCTCTCGCTCGCCTGATCGAGCGTTTGATTTGTAGCCAGACCGATACTGGAACGGTTACTGCCAAAAGTGGAGACCGAATAATAGAGGTGGTATTTGCCATTGAAGTAGGACACGTCCGGGGCCCACAAACCTCTGAGGCCGGGCACATCCTTTACGGCCCACTCCGGGAGGTGAGCGAAAACGTCGCCGCACAACCGCCAGCTGATTAGGTCTTTCGAACATCGGATGGCAATGCCCGCCCTCGTTGAAAAAAGATAATATGTGTCGCCATCCTGAATGATGACTGGATCATGGACCTGACGAATATCCCCGCGGAGTTCGGAAGGCTCCGGTAATCGAACGGCCTGCCCCAAGGTTTGAGAGCAACTTGCGAGCAGCACAAAGAACACCACAACGACTATTAAACAACGGGTACACCGATTCATAGACTCAACGAACTAACTTCGCTCCCTTGTCTAGACCACGTAAAAATGTCTTTTGCCAGGAACGGCGGCGCCCTGGCCCATCGGAAAGATGTCCCCGGCGGCCGTTTCCGCCCATGACATTCACTTCAAGTGCTGCAAGTCTTCGTGGAGGTTTTATCACAGTTAAGACCTCATGACTCCAAGGTATCGATAAAAATAGCCTCCGAGGAATTTTGCTCATTCCAGGGAAAATATCCTTGACACGGTGTTCGTTTGTGGTGTAAATGAGCAAACATAGTACAGCCGCTCGAGGGTCCAGACCGAATATCGGTCAAGATTTCAGTGCTTGTGCGCCCTCAAAACCGTAAGAAATTCATAGTGAGTTAGATTTCGCTCGGCTCGTCGATTGTTGGTTAGTCGTCCCCCTTTTAGGCAACGCCCCCGCGTTACGATCGAGAAACGGTATCGACGGTATGTCTCTGCATGATGAGAACCTACGTGAGTGGTGTACAACGCTTGCGGCCCGCCGTCGGTCTTCTCAATACCGAAACCTTTTGCAAACACGTCAAGTCTGAGAGGAAGCTATGACATCCTATAAGTATGCCTTTGTTACTTTGATCGCGCTCTTTCTGATATGCGTGCCATCCGTTAGTGCTCAGAGCGATCGCGGTGCGATTACCGGTCGGGTGACAGATCCGGTTAATGCGGTTGTCCCGCAGGCGAAAGTGACCGCGACGAACGTCGAGACCAACGAGTCTCGTGAGACGACCACTAGTGATGAAGGAAACTTCACCATACCTCAACTGCCAGCTGCCATGTACAAGCTCACGGTTGAGGCTCCGGGCTTCAAAACCGCGACTCTCGACAACATCAAAGTTGCGGTCCAAGTTACGCGAACGGCAGATATCAAGCTTGAGGTCGGAGGGGTGGGCGAAACTGTGACGGTTTCGGGTGAAGCAGCTCCAGTACTTCAAACCGACACGCCTGTGCAGCAGCTTAACGTCAGCGAGCGACAAGTCAGGGAGTTGCCCCTGCTCGTGGCGGCCGAGAGCGGCGGGCGCTCGCCGCTTTCGTTCATCTTCCTGGACAGCAGTATCGTTTCTAACGATACACCGGGAGGAACGGGCACGACCTCTGGCAGCACAGGCACGAACGCCACCAATTTCCGCATCAACGGGGGCCAGGGGTTAGGCGCGGACATCTTGATCGATGGGGCACAGACGCGGCGCGGCGAAAACGGCACCTTCTTCTCGGAGGTCGCGCCGGGGCCGAATGCCTTCCAGGAGTTCACGGTGTCGACCAGTAGCTACTCGGCCGAGTTCGGCAACTCGACGGGGGGCGTCATCAACTTCACCATCAAGACGGGCGGCAACGATTTCCACGGCGAGGCCTACCTCTTCCACATCAACGACGCCCTGAACGCCAACATCGACCGTAACCGCATTCTAAATGCCAACAACTCAGCGTGCCGTCTGCAAAATATCGGCTGTCTCGAGAAACCGCTCGACCGGCAGTTCGACTATGGCTTCTCGGTTGGCGGCCCAGTCTATCTGCCGCGCTTCGGTGAAGGCGGCGACTTGGTGTGGAGCGGCAAGAACAAGACTTTCTTCTTCTTTAATTACGGCGCCTATCGCACATTCCAGTCTGAATCGGTGGAGTTGACGGTGCCGACGGCGAGAATGCGCAACGGGGACTTTGGGGAACTACTCACTGACCCGTATGTCCTGCAGTTCTTCAATGGCCCGGTCCAGATTTACGACCCGTCTCAGGCCGTCGGAGCGCGCACTGCCATCCCCGGTAACCGACTCGATCAGTATCTCGGCGGCGCGCGAATCTCACCCATCGGCCGTAACTTCGTCAACCTCTTCCCGCTGCCGAATCAGACGGGGCCGAACGGATCCACCGTGTTCCGCAATTACCGAGCGAACACGACGGCTACCTCGAGGACGGACTACTATGTGTCGAAGATCACGCACAACCTTACTGACCGGCAGTCGCTGAACTTCAGCTATACGTTCCGCAAACTGCCGAGCGTCAAGGGCGGCTTTCCGCGCTTCCCCGCGCCCTTCGTAGCCCAGGGTGTTTGGGACCAGTTGTTCAAGTCCTACTACGCGCGCCTTCAGCACGATTGGACGTTGACGGGAACTTTGATTAATCACTTTAACGCCGGCTTTTCGCGCTCCGACGTCTCGAACAGGAATTTCTCGTCCGGCGTCGCAAAGGCGAGCGACCTTGGTTTAAGTCCGACCGCGACGCAGGATCGCGGCCTGCCGTTAATCGGGTTCCCTGGCTATGGCGACCCGGTAAACTCTACGGACCCGCGCGCGTACCAAGCGGGCGGTTCGACCTTTTTCGACAACCGGGTCCGCGACAACTCGGTCCACCTAAGCGACGTTGTGACACTCATTCGCGGCCGGCACACGATGAAGGCCGGCGGCGAGCTGCGGCTGCAACAGTTGAACAACGCGGCCCACTTCGATATCGGCGGCAATTTCAACTTCAGAAGCAACCAGACGGGCAATACAAACGACTTCAACCAGGGCTGGCCCATCGCCAGTCTCATCACCGGCAGACCGGAGTTCTCGTTTAACTCGAACCAAACGATTGACCCGGGTCACCGCTTCTTGTCCTACGCTGCTTTCTACCAGGACGATTTTAAGGTTACGTCGAAGCTGACGTTGAACCTCGGTTTACGCTACGACTTCGGTCGTCCCAGGGAGGAGGCGCGTGGCCGGTTCCGCGGCTTCGATCCCAACGTGCCGAACCCGGCGGCGGGCGGGCGGCTAGGCGCCTTCGTCAGTGCGGGACCGGGACCACTGCAGGCGGAGAACTTCGGGCTCGTGAATCCTGATCGCACTAACTTTGGTCCACGCTTTGGCTTCGCCTACTCGGTCAACGAAAGGACCGTCATTCGCGGCGGCTACGGTATCTACTACGCGCCGATCATCTACAACGATTTCGGCAACGCCGGCGCGCTCGGTTACAGCCCCGGTGCCGTCAACATCAATGGCGGACTCGACGCCTTCATCACCCTCGACAATTACCCGAACATCCCGGTAGCCGACCCGACTTCCCAGGTCGTTGGCGATCTGAACCGGACCGACCTGGATTATTTTACGAAGGACTTCAAGACCGGTCGGACCGCGCAGTACACCCTCGACATCCAGCGCCAGCTCCCCTGGAACTTCGCCATCCAGGTCGGCTACGTCGGGAGCAAGGGGACGCGGCTCCGTTCGAACTTTGACCAAGTCAACAAGCTGCCGCTAGGGGCACTCAAGCTCGGGCTGCCGCTGCTGAGTAAACGTTTGGCCGACGTGACTGCGTCAGATCGTGCCTACGCAGCGAGTGTCGGATTTCCGCTGCCGGCCAACCCCGACGCCGTCTATCCAGGCTTCAACAATCAGTTCGGGGACTTTGCCGGGTCCGTCTCTCAGGCGCTCAGGCCCTTTCCGCAGTACGGTATCATCATCAATCGCCTGGAGAGTGAGGGGCAGAGCTTCTACAACGCGGGAAAAGTCGATCTCACGCGGCGTTTTGCGCAGGGCATACAGGCCGGACTCTCTTACACCTTCGCGAAGCTGATCACGGACGCGGCCGAAGACGTCTTCGGCAACTCGCCCCTCAACGGGGTAGTGCAAAACCCATATGATCGCAAATCCCTACGCACGATTTCGCCGAGCATTCCCCCGCACTCGCTCGTCTTTAACTACATCATTGAGGCGCCGTTTGGGAAAGGTCACCGGTTCCTAAACCGCGGCGGCCTAGTTGATCGGCTGGTTGGTGGATTCCAGATCACAGGCATCCACCGCTACCGCAGTGGCCCGGCCCTGTTGCCGTTTATAGCTGGCGGTCAGCGGGAGTTTCTCCAGCGCATCGGCTTCCTCGGTAACCTGCGGCCTAACGTCACGGGGCAGCCGTTCTTCACCGGGAATCCTTCCGGAGGGGTCGATTACCGCTACCTGAACCGGGCGGCGTTTTCGTTGCCGGTCGACTACCGCGCTGCTCCTCCTTTCCCGATTGGAAGTCCGGAATACGCCGCGTTCTACGCGGACCCGCTCCGGTTCTTCGGCAATTCTGCGCCGACATACGGCAGTTTGCGCGCGACGCCGTTCTTTACCGAGGATATGAGCCTCATGAAGAAGACGCGCGTCACCGAAACGACTTACTTCGAGATCCGCTTGGAGGTATTCAACGTGTTCAACCGCGGGCGCTATGGCCTACCGAACTTGAACTTCGACGACGGTAACTTCGGCATCTCGTCGCGCAACGCTGACATCTTCCAACCGCGGCGCATTCAAGTTGGGGGACGGTTCGTGTTCTAGCCGTTCCACGCCAGAGCTAGGGCGCGAAAGAGATGATTCAGACTTTCGTGCCCTTCTTCGGTTTACTGCTCATCTCAACACCTGGCGGGGGCCATGGTCATCGCGTACAACACCGTCAACCTTGGTCGTCTAATCCTGCTTCTTGTAGCCGTTGGCTTGTTGACTGTGATGCTCGGCCGGGGTGTGTACTCTGCGCAAAGCGCCGTTGCTTCTAAGGGAAATAAGATTTCGCGGGTTGAACAGGCCGAGCGTCTCGTCGCCGAAGGCGCAGCCGCCTTCGAGCGCGGCGAGGTGACGGCCGCGCGCGACTTATTTCAAAAGGCCCTTGAGCTGAATCCTGCGAGTGTGACCGCGCATACCCAGCTTGGGATGCTCGCCGACAACGCGGGCGACTTGGAGGAGGCCGCGCGTCATTTTGGCCGGGCCGCCCGCCTCGAACCGTCATCTTCATCGGCACGAAATAATTACGGAGTGATTCTGCAACGTCTAGGCCGGACCCGCGAGGCTGCCGCCGAATTCGAGGCGTCGCTGCGGGCAGACGCGCGACAGCCAAACGCACTCGTTAATCTTGGACAGATACGCTTCGCGGGCGGCACCCCCACGGACCTGCGCGCGGCGGCGGACTTGTTCGCGCGGGCGTATGAGATTGCGCCGGACACCGGCATCGCGCGGGCGCAGACTGTCATTGCCCTGCGCCGCAAAGACCCGTCGGCGGCGGCCGTTCACTACCGTCATTACGCGACACTTCTGGGTAATGAAGGTGCTGCTGCAGTTGAGGAATTGGGCGCTCGCGGCGAACTCGGAGGCGCGTTACTGGAAGCGGGACTGTTAGCAGAAGCGGAAGCGGAGTTGTCCGCCGTCGTCAAACTCGATCCCTCGAATGCGGATACGATCGTGCAGTTGGCGCGCGTCTACCTTGCGCGGCAAGATATCCCAGCGGCCGGGCGCCTCCTCGAAGCAGCGGTCGCCCGCGGCCTCGAGTCAGCGCCAGTCTACTCTCTGCTCGCTGACGTCTATGAGCGTAGTGGTCACTTGGAGAATGCGATCCCGGCGATGCGTCTGGCCATTCAGCGCGACCCACAATCAGAAAAGTATCGTTTCGCTTACGGTTTATTGCTGACAAATGCTTACGCTCCCGCCGCAGCAGTTATCAGGCTCGAAGAAGCGCTCAAAACATTCCCTAATTCATCTCCATTATGGTTCGCGCTCGGCCTGGCTCACTTCAAGAATGAGAACAATGAAAAAGCAGAGGAAGCGTTCAGGCATTCTCAGGAACTGAACCCGAACTTTGCTTCCGCGCTCGCGTACCGCGGCATGATACGGGTCAGGACAGGAGCGGCTGCGGAAGGGATCACACTTTACGAAGACGCCTTACGGGTTGACCCCAAAATTACGGTGGTCCACTACCTGATCGCAGACGCGCTGCTTAAGCAAGTTGATGCCGACCTGGCGCGGGTCGAAACTCATCTCAAACGTGCCGTTGAATCGGACTCGACATTTACCCCGGCGCGAATCTCGCTCGCGAAACTCTTCATGCGTACCGGCCGTTGGGAGGAGGCCGCGGTCGAGTTGGAACAAGTAATAAAACTAGACGCGAACCTGGCGGATGCCTACTACCAGCTTGGGCGAACTTACACACGCCTCAAGCGCACCGCCGAGGCACAATCCACGCTGGCCACTTTTAAGCGTCTGAGCGAGACGCAGAAAGAGCGTGATGAGAAAGACCTGCGAGCGGTTGTTAAAAGACTAAGCGACGTGCGCTTCTGAATTGTTCCGGACCGGGGAATCTACTTATGCAGATCAGACATATGGTCACCGCAAAAGCCCTCGCCCTCGCTGTGACCCTCATTGCAATCGTAAACGTGACTGCTGCTCAACAACCCGCGCCTTCCAATCAAACTCCGCCGGCACAACCAGCAATCGAAGAATGGAGTGACGATTTCGACGGCGACCGGCTCGACGAGACGAAGTGGGAGCTATACACGTTCGAAGGCGGGGGCGGTGGCAAAGTCGAGGTTAAGGACAAACAACTGAAGTTGCGAGGCTCAGGAGGTTCGCGTTCCGGCGTGCGAAGCAAACAATCGTTTCACGCCGAACGCTTTTACGTCGAGGCAGTGCTTGCCAAAGTGGGCCCACGCATCCCGCAACAGGGAGAAGAAGCCTTTCCACCCGGGTTCGCAATCGTGGCGGTGCTGTTCGACGGCAACCCGGCTAACCGCATTGAATGGCTCTTGAGGAGCGATGGCATCTTCGAGGCGTGGCAGAGCGTTGATGGCCGGATGACGCGCGTTGACAATGGCAAGCTAGCTACGAAGGAGAAAACACCAAAGCTGGGCATCGCGCGGCGAGGGGAGAAAATTTACTTCATGCTTAACCGGGAAGTCGGGCTCGAAAGCACCGTCCGCGGAGTGTCCCCAACCTTTAAGGTCATGCTCTACGGCTTCGGTAATTCTGAGAACAACTGGGATTCAGTAGCGGTGCAGACATTAAAACAGTAAAAGCCTCTTTCAGTCAGGAGAAGTGATCAGATGGCGAAGGTGCAGCGACGCCAATTCTTACGAGATGCGGTGGCCCTCAGCGCGGGATTGCTCGTCGCTCGTGGAAGCGGCTTCGCGCAGTCCTCGCGCGCCGCTGACTCGCACATCGAAGTGCTGCTCGATGAAGTTATCGGCACGATCAACCCGGATATCTACGGACACTTCGCGGAACACCTCGGTGGCGTCGTCTACGACGGCATATGGGTTGGCGAAAACTCGAAAGTCCCGAACAACGGGGGCATCCGCACGGCGCTTGTCGATGCATTGAAGCGCATCAAGGCTCCAGTCGTCCGCTGGCCCGGCGGCTGTTTCGCCGACAGTTACGACTGGCGCGACGGAACGGGCCCGCGCGAGAAGCGCCCGCGCCGCACGAACTTCTGGGTGGACGCGCCCGAATGGCCGGCCGACAAACCTGACGGCCCCTGGAAGTATGAGCCCAACCATTTCGGGATTAACGAATTCATGCGATTCTGCCAGTTAAGCGGCGCTGAGGCGTACCTCGCCGCTAACGTACGGGGCTTAGGCGCGCAGGAGTTTTATCAGTGGGTCGAGTACGTCAACTCTCCAGCAGGGACGACCACATGGGCCGACATGCGCGCGAGCGGACCCGCAGGAAACCGCGATCCCTACAAAGTGCGCTTCTGGGGCATCGGCAACGAGTCGTGGGGCTGCGGCGGCAACTTCACCCCCGAAGAGTACGCAGCCGAGTACCGGCGCTTTACGGCCGCTGTTCCCCGGTACGGCGTAGATCTGAAGTTCATCGCTTCGGGCGCCAATGTCGACGACTTCAACTGGACGCGCGGCTTCTTCTCGAAGACCGCCGAGAAGGGCGCGGGACTGTTCAACGGCATCTACGGTTTTGGTTTGCACCACTACGCCTGGAATCTGGGGCTCGGCCGGACCAACGACTGGTTTGCCGCCAAGGGTGACGCGCTAAAGTTTGACACGGCCGAGTACTACGAACTGCTTCGTGAAGCCGACCGCATGGAGTCGCTTATCAACCAGCATTGGACCATCATGGGCCAGTACGACCGGCAGCACCGCGTCAAGCTGGTCGTCGATGAGTGGGGGGCATGGTACAAAAAAGGGTCGGAGGTGCATCCGTCGCACCTGCTGGGCCAGCAGTCGACGATGCGCGACGCCGTGCTCGCCGGCTTACCCTCGACACGTTCAACCGCCACGCCGACAAAGTCGCGATGGCGAACGTTGCGCAGCTCATCAACTCACTCCACTCGCTATTCCTGGCACACGAGGACAAGTTCATCGTCACGCCGACCTTCCACGTCTTCGAGATGTTTATGCCGCACATGGACGGGCAGGCCGTGCGCGCCCTCTTTAGCGCGCCGGAGGTACGGTACACGCGCGTGGACAAGCCAGCCGAGTTTTGGGGCCTCAGGGGCTCAGCGTCGGTGAATGGCAAAGAGTTGACGCTCACGGTGACGAACCCCCACGCAAGCGAAACGCGCGAGACGGAAATCGTAGTGCGCGGTGCGCGCGTTAACTCCGCGCAGGCGGTTGTACTGGCCGTTTCTGACGTTCATGCGCACAACACGTTCGAGAATCCGAAGGCTGTAGAACCGCGCCGCGAACAGGTAACGGTTGCCGCCGGCACTACTTCTTTCCGCTTCCCGCCCGCTTCGGTGACGCGCTTACAGATAGCTCTGACGTGAGGTACCAGCAGGTCATTGGGCTGAGTGGCTAATAAATTTAAGGATCAGGTTTAGAGTTCGACTCTTAGGAAGGTACTATCAAGCGAGCGTTCGTTGTGACATAGCCCGCGAAGCGGGCGAGAGAAGTGCGTTTTAGCTTTGAGCAGCGGCATCTTTGTTTGCCCGTGCTGGAAAATTAAGCAAAAGCGCGAACGCAAAACTATTCGGCGGCTACCGCAAAACATTTGGTTGAAGTCTGTCCGCTAAACAAACTATGTACTGGGAAGAGCGTTGGCATCCATTGCGCGAGGAGTGGGTAATCGTAGCGGCGCACAGGCAGGATCGTCCGTGGAGCGGCGAGACGATTCAACATGGCGCAGAGCTGTTGCCCGAATATCTTCAAGATTGTTATTTGTGCCCTCGCAATCTGCGCGTCAGCGGCAAACGAAACGACGATTACACCGGTACCTTCGTTTTTGACAACGATCACCCGAGCGTCGGCTTCGATGCTCCGCAAACGCTCCAGCGTCCGCCGGGGATCTATCGCAATCAACCCGCGCGTGGCATTGCCCGCGTCGTTTGTTACAGCCCAAATCACAGTCTCGCGCTTGCCGAGCTTGAGCCCTGTGAAATCAAGAATCTGCTCGGGGTGTGGCAGGAACAATACCGAGACCTTGGCGATCGCAAAGAAATCAACCATGTTCTGATCTTTGAAAACAAAGGCGAAGCAGTCGGCGTCTCAAATCCGCATCCGCACTGCCAGATTTACGCGACGAACTTCGTCTTTAAGACGATTGAGACCGAGGCTCGTGCCAGTCAACGCCATCTCGCAGAAACGGGACGTGTTCTGTTTCAGGATGTGATCCAGGCCGAGATTGAAGATGGGAGGCGCGTCATCTGCGAGAACGATTCAGCCATTGCCTTCCTGCCGTACTTCGCGCGCTATGCGTACGAAGTCTTCGTGGCGCCAAAGGCTACGCATCCCAGCCTTGTCACCCTCTCGCCCGATGAACTCGGTGACTTTGCCGCCTTGCTCAAGCAGGTTCTGGTAAAGTTCGACAACCTGTGGCAGATGCCTTTCCCTTACGTGATGCCGCTGCATCAGGCTCCAACCGACGGGGGCGACTACTCGGGCTTTCACTTTCATATTGAGTTTCACCCGCCGCTGCGTCGGCCGAATCTTCTTAAGTACCTGGCAGGACCCGAAATTGGCGGCGGCAACTTTCTTTCTGACACTGCGCCGGAGGAGAAGGCGGTCGAACTACGATCGCAGCCCGATAGACATTACAAGCATATCCTTCAGGAGCAGCTATGATCAGGGCCGTGCTCGACACTCGGCAGTTACTCGATCCGCTGCGTCGCATTCACGAGCGGGTCCGGGATGCTGTGGTTGCAGAGTGCGAAAAGGCAGCGGTGGAACAACTCGCTGAAGTTTCTGACGATGAATCGGAGGGTGACACTATCTATGCCGTTGACCGTGTCAGCGAAGAATTGCTCGTCGAATTGTTCGAGCACGAAATAGCTAGTCTTGCGCCTGTGGTGCTGGTTGCCGAAGGGATTGAGGGTGGCCAGTTGGTGCTGCCAAGAGGCGCCGCAGAGGGCGAGGCCGTTTGGCGCATCGTTGTAGATCCGATTGACGGAACGCGCGGTCTCATGTATCAGAAAAGGAGTGCCTGGGTCTTAACAGGAGTGGCTGCAAATCGTGGCGCTGAGACGAATCTGCAAGAGATAGTCCTGGCTATTCAGACCGAAATACCGCTGGTCAAACAACACCTCTGCGATACGTTGTGGGCCGTGCGCGGAGAGGGCGCGCAGGCCGAACGATTCAACCGTCTTTCGAACGAACGTCAGGCTCTTGCCCTGCGCCCGTCCCGCGCCACGAGTATTCGGCATGGCTTTGCAATGATTGCGCGCTTCTTTCCTGGCGCACGCGATGAACTGGCGGCGATTGATGAAGAGATCGTGCGCGGCGCGCTCGGCCCAGTCGAGCCGGGTAAGGCGCATTGCTTCGAGGATCAGTATCTCTCGTCGGGCGGCCAGCTTTACGAGCTGATGATGGGACACGACCGCTTCGTGGCGGACTTACGCCCACTGATTGAAACGCTCCTGAATCGCCGTGGACTCTCCCTTGGCATTTGTTGTCATCCTTATGATATGTGCACGGAGTTGATCGCGCGCGAAGCCGGCGTCATCGTAACTGACGAGCGTGGCGAGCTATTGCGCGCCCCTCTGAGGGTAGAGCCTGATATCGCCTGGGCCGGATACGCAAACGACGCGATCCGCCGGGAGATCGAACCGTTGTTGCACGATGCTTTGAAACATCGGGGACTCAGCAACTCAGTGAGATCATAGGCATGCAGGGAGAACGGCTGAGGACAGCCTACGAAATAATTCGCGGCGACGCCCGTCATCTTCCCGACGTAACAGCGTTTCTTGAGACGCTGAGCAATCTCGAAGTTCATTCCGCGCCGGAAGCGCGCACGCTCTTTGACAGGCAGCATGACCTGACCATTGCCCGGGCCCCCGGCAGGCTCGACGTGATGGGCGGCATCGCCGACTATTCTGGCTCGATAGTGCTTGAGTTGCCTATTGCTGAAGCGACCTTAGTGGCATTGCAAAAGGATGACGCGCGCCGGCTACGCGTCGTTAGTCTCGTGGAAAACGAAACGCGAGTCATGAGTTTCGACATGTCCTTCGCAGACCTGGAACATGACGGTGAGCCGATTGAATACGATGAAGCGCGCCTGTATTTCAAAGATGGTACGACGCCACCTTGGGCTGCTTACGTAGCGGGAGTTTTTCTAGTGTTGATGCGTGAGCGCGGAGCCCACTTCAATAGTGGAGCTCGACTGCTCATCTCGTCGCGTGTGCCCGAGGGCAAAGGAGTAAGCTCGTCGGCCGCGCTCGAAGTCGGCACGGCGAGCGCGGTGGCCGCGGCGTTCGACATCGAAGTTGAGCCGCGGGAATTAGCGTTGCTATGCCAGCGCGTCGAGAACCTGGTCGTCGGAGCGCCGTGCGGTGTTATGGACCAGATGACATCCGCATGCGGTGAGGAGAATCAACTACTCGCGCTCCTGTGTCAGCCGGCGGAACCGCTGGGAACAATCTTGGTACCCGAAGACCTGGCTGTGTGGGGACTTGATTCAGGCGTGCGCCATTCTGTAGGTGGCGGCGATTACGGCTCAGTGCGTATTGGCGCATTCATGGGCTACAGACTCATTGCCGATCTATCCGGGTTAACGGTAGAACAGGCCGGCGATACAGTTGTAGTTGATGACCCTCGCTGGGGTGGCTATCTCGCGAACCTTGCCGCTTTGGAGTTTGAAGAAAAGTTCGCAAGCAGGTTGCCAGACAAACTCCGCGGAGCGGACTTCCTTGAGCGCTATGGAGGGACAACGGATACCGTGACGCGCATTGAACCCGGAATGACCTATGCGGTGCGAGCTCCAACAGCCCACGCCGTCTATGAGAGTTACCGGGTCGAAAAGTTTGCGGCGCTCTTGCGCCAGCAACTGCAGGATCCGGGGCATCGGGGAGAAGAATCATTGGGTGAATTGATGTACGAGTCGCACGCGAGTTACTCGGCATGCGGCCTGGGTTCTGAGGGCACCGACGAGCTTGTCGAACTGGTGAGACGCGCTGGAGTAAGCAGTGGACTCTACGGCGCAAAAATTACGGGGGGCGGCAGCGGCGGCACGGTTGCAGTGCTTGGAAGGCCTAACGCCGGGACGGCTGTTGCTCAGGTGGCCCGTAGCTTCGCGGAAAAAACCGGACACCAGCCCTACATCTTCAGCGGCTCATCACCCGGAAGCGCGGCATTTGGGCATTTGAGACTGCGGCGGACTTAAGAGCTTCCTGGGGACTCGAGGGCGCGAGAGTTTGCGGGGGCGTCCGGCGTCTCGCAGGTTGGAGATTGTTATGGCGATTCTGGTAACTGGCGGCGCGGGCTATATCGGCAGTGTTACTACTGAGCTATTACGCGCGCGCGGCGAGCAGGTCGTGGTTCTGGATAATTTGTCGCGCGGGCACCGGCGCGCGGTCGCGCCCGAGGTTCCGTTTTACGAAGGAAATGTCGGCAACAGCGAGCTGGTCACACGCATCCTGCGCGAGCACAACATCGAGGCTTGCATCCACTTCGCAGCATTCGCATACGTGGGCGAGTCTGTTATTCAGCCCGCCCTCTACTACGAAAATAATGTAGAACAGGGTATCCGTTTGCTAGGCGCGCTAAACACGGCGGGAGTTCGCCGGGTGGTGTTTTCCTCGACGTGCGCCACTTACGGCGAGCCGCAACGCATACCCATTGACGAAGGTCACCAGCAATTGCCGGCAAATCCTTACGGCTGGTCAAAACTTTTCGTCGAGCGCATCATGGCGGATTACGACCGCGCATATGATCTAAGGTTCGTCGCGTTGCGCTACTTTAACGCTTCAGGTGCGACTCCCGAACGGGGCGAACACCACGAGCCAGAAACGCACTTGGTCCCGCTTGTGCTGAAAGCAGCCGAGGGAGAGATTGAGCGCGTCACCGTCTTCGGCAACGACTACTCGACCACCGACGGAACGTGTGTACGCGACTACGTCCACGTTACCGACCTGGCGACGGCGCATGCGCTTTCACTCGAATACCTTCGCTCGGGCAATGCGTCAACCGCCATCAACCTGGGCAACGGTCAAGGTTATTCGGTCCTGGAAGTGATAGAGGCGGCGCGCCAGGTCACCGGAAGAGATATTGCAGTTGAGATTCAGGGGCGGCGCCCCGGCGATCCGTCTCATCTGGTGGCCGATGCTGCCCGTGCGCGCAAAGTGCTGGGCTGGCAACCGCAGCAACCAGACCTTGCCGCGATTATCGGTTCAGCGTGGGAATGGCACTCGAAACATCCGCAAGGATACGCCGAGTCTTCACAATCTAATCGGAGGAGAGCATGAAAATAATATTTCGCAGCGCGCTCATTTGTGCGTGTTTGAGAAGGCTCGAATATCGTACAACGGTCCGGCCATTCTCAATGCGGTGAAGGAAGCTAACAAGACAGGCCAGGTGAAAATCATCGCCTTTGATGAGGAAGACGAAACACTCGCAGGCGTAAAACAGGGAGCGATCTTCGCGACAGTGGTGCAGCAACCTCACGAGTTTGGCTACCAGGCCATCAAGCTGATGTACCAGTATCTTAAGGGTGACAAATCAGCAGTCCCCGCGACCAAACAGGTCTTCCTTCTGCTGGCTGGGGTCTGTGTTGGCGCCTGGTCGTCTGTCGATGAAGCTTGCGCCCAGTCGGTGCGTGTTGCTGCGCGAGTCGAACCCGACGGGTTGGCATGGCGTTGATGAATAGACGCTACGCGGCGTATCGCGCGCTTTATCCTGCGTTGCGCACCGTAATGGAAGCCGCAGGCTAAAGTTAGATCGAAGGGTTATCGAGAGGACTGCGCTCGGCATTCCAAGTGCCGTACACCGAATGCAAAAGGAAGTAGGAAGAGAACGAAGTGAGGGTTGCTAATGACGCAAGACAAATTCACACCAGGCCCGGAACATAAATTCACATTCGGCTTATGGACCGTCGGGAACCGCGGGCGCGACCCCTTTGGCGACGCTGTGCGCCCCACCCTGCGCCCGGTGGAAGCCGTGCAGATGCTGGGCGAGCTAGGCGCGTGGGGTGTCAACTTCCATGACAACGACCTCGTACCGATTGACGCTTCACCGCAGGAGCGTGATCGGATTGTGGGCGAGTTTCGCCGCGCCTGCGAAGAGCACAACATCGTCGTGCCGATGGCGACCGTCAATCTTTTTTATGACGCCGTGTTCCGTGATGGCGCGTTCACCGCCAATGACAAATCCGTGCGAGCCTACGCTTTGCAGAAGACGATGCGTGCAATGGACCTCGGCGCTGAGTTCGGCGCCAAGATTTTCGTCTTGTGGGGCGGGCGTGAAGGCGTGGAAACGGACGCCTGTCGCCGTCCTGACGAGGCGGTGAAAAGACTCAGAGAAGCGCTCAATTACCTCTGCGAATATTCGTTGGACCAGAATTACGATTACAAGTTTGCACTGGAGGCGAAGCCCAATGAACCGCGCGCTGACATCTACCTGCCCACCACCGGCGCGTACCTGGCCCTCATCTCCACGCTCGACCGTCCTGAGATGGTAGGTGTCAATCCTGAAGTCGCTCACGAGCACATGGCTGGCCTCAACATGACGCACTCGGTGGCGCAAGCCTGGGAGGCTGGCAAGCTTTTTCACATCGACCTTAACGATCAGGTGCCGGGCCGTTACGATCAGGATTTGCGTTTCGGCTCTGCTAACCCGAAGGCAGCTTTCTGGCTGGTTAAGTTTTTGGAGGACGTCGGCTACTCAGGACCACGCGCCTTCGATGCGCATGCATATCGCACAGAGGATTACGACGGCGTCAAAGAATTCGCGCGCGGCTGCATACGCACTTACCTGATTTTGAAAGAGAAGGGCGCCCAGTGGAACGCCGATCCGGAAATCAAAGCGTTGCTGGCTGAAATTGCGGAGACGGGCGACGGACGGGGCGCGAAATTTTCGAAGCAACAGGCAAGCGAATTACTCTCGGCGAATTTTGATCGTGCCGG
>DASXQM010000028.1:0-23600 GCA_036507195.1 Pyrinomonadaceae bacterium
ACTTTTTGAATAGATCTCGACTGCGACGCCGCAGCGCCTCGATTAGTAATTGTTTGTTTGCTCTTTGACATGAGACTGTTAGTTTTAGTTTTACCGCCGTTAGCGGTCCTCAACTGAGCAAGGCTGACAAGCCACACTCAAATTGAGAACCGCTAACGGCGGTAACTAAAAACTAAACAGTCTCATGTCAAAGATCGACAAACAGCAACAAAGCAACGCTGCCGCGGCGGCGTCACGGTCGAGGTGTATTCAAAAAGTTCTTGACACCCATCGACGCTTCATAGATGACCTCATGGGACTGCACCTATAACAACTCATGGCCAGATAATTCCGGCCGAGCGTCGCCGATTGAATAATTATTTCGCCCCTACGGGGGCGAGGATATCTTTTGGTGGGTTGATCCCGGGGTGGCGCGCGAAACGCGCTGACCCCGGGCTAATCTATTCCACGTCATCGGCGTGAAAACGCGCTGCCTGCCCCATGCTCACTGCTTACTGCTCACTGCTTACTGCTTACTGCTCACTTACGGCTTTCCTTTACCTTTGCCTTTGCCGCCTCCCGCATTACCCTGGCCGCCTGGCTGGGCCGGCGGTCCCTGCTTGCGTTCCTGTTTTGACGCACCTGGAGACTGCGGCTTCGCCTCATGCTTATTTGGCTGTTCACTTTGCGGCTGAGGCTTCGCCGGGTTACCTACGTGTTCTCCCTGCGGTTGCTGTTGAGCTTTGGGCTGCGCCTTGTCCTGGGTATGAGTCTCTTTTCTCTGTTGCTGCTCAAGCTGACGCGCCTGCTGGGATTCCTCGCGCTCATCTTTAACCTTGAACTTTTGGTTCTTGGCCTGGTCGGGAACACGCTCTACGCGCAGCGACTTCGCCAGGTCCTTCCTAAAGCCCGGCTCCTTGACATCGTTGCCGACAAAGACGCGGGTGTCGTTGAGTTTCTTCGCAATGCCCGGTGGCAGATCAATCTTGCCGCGTCCCCAGGCCGAGTGGATTACTGCGTTTCTAAGCGGAGTTAGCGTCAAAGGATCGAGCGTTGGCCTTACTAATGCCAACCGCTGTTGATCAATCCTTCTAATACTGCGCGGATCGATAGCGCGACCGAAAGCATCCAGTGGCACCACGGTGACTGCCCCAGGTATGCCGAGATTGATAAGTTGCGCCGGCACTACATTCGTCCGCGTCAGATACTGCGGCTGCCAGTTAGCGTCATAATAACGCGGCGCATAACCGTCGCCAGGGCCAAGCGGCACCCAGCCGATTTGGTTCGCGTCGTCCAAAGGAACGAAAGCGACGAGGGCCGGAGCATACGATGGAATCGTGTTCACTCTGTCGGGAATCCAGTACCACTGGTTACCCACGTTGGCCCAACGTCCATAGTGATAGGGCGCATAGCCCCAGGGTTCACTGGAAACCCAGGTCGGCCCATAGGGATAATCGTTGGTCCAGGCACCCTGCTGATAGGGAACCCAACCGGAATCGACCCGCGGCCTCCAGGCATAGCCATAATTGTCCACATTCTGCCAGTCGCCGTAGTAATCGAGGTCGTTGAGGCCCGGAATGGATGAACTCGCATACTGATAACTTACGTTGCGCCGGTAAGGATCGTAGTAGTAAGGATCACTAAGATAGGCGTCGTAGTTGTTGTAACGACCGTCGTAGGAATTCGGATATTGATAGCGGTAGTAATCGTCCACCTGACGTCCCGCATCCTGACCATTCAAGCGCGACAACACGAGTTGGGACGCCGCCTGGCCCACGAGGGTAAGCATTTCGCCCTTATTGATTTGCCCTGAACCGCCTGAACCTACGACCTGGGCCAGTCCGCTCAAAACCGAAACGAGCACGCCGCCATTGTTATCGAACCCAAGGTTGTAAAGTCCGGGTTGTTCAAAGTTTATCGCGCCGTTGGGCGTGGCTACTTCAAACAATTCATTAGGCGCTAAATACCCGATGTCGAACATTGCCGAGCCGTCGCGGAGCGCAAGCTGGGTGCGGCGGTCGTCAAGCGACACCACGTCAAGTGATGTGTTGGGATCGAGCCGCGCGAAATTGCGTCCGCTAAACGCGAGCGAAGTGCGCGAGTTATCGCGCGTGTAGATCCGATCTCCTACCGAGAAGGGCTGATTCGGAGTAGCGGCCACCCAGTCCGCATTGGCATCGCTGTTTGGGAGGCTATCGCTGAAAGCGACTTCGCCATCCACTCGTTGTATGCGGGCTGCATAGGGCAGTTCCGCAGCGGATGCGGTCGGCTCGTGCTTCATCCAAAAGGCCACGCCCAAACCGGTGATGAGCGCGATTACCACCGCCACGATCGTCATGTGCGGCCATACTTTGATCCTGTTCATAAAACTCTCCTTCTCTAAATCGACTGAATCATTCTCGGGAATATTTCTTCCCTCAGTAGTGCGTACTTTGAACTAATCTCTGTGCGTCCCGGTGTTCTCTGTGTCTCTGTGGTGAGTCTTTTTAAACGAGCGCTTACCACAGAGGCACAGAGAACACGGAGGTTGCACAGAGGTAAAACTCGGACACGACCTTCCCAAAACTCTGAACGGTCTCTTCCGGTCTCAGAACTGTTTTTCAGGAACGTTGTCGCAAAAACCATGCCCGCGGGCCAAACAAATACGGAGATTCCAGCGAGAGATCGAGTGAGGACGCGATATGTAGTCAATGCTTAGGGAGATAACAGGCCGCCATGATTTAGGCACACTCTTGCAAGGAGATTGCTAAGAAGGAATCTCGCGCGAGGGGAAAAACGCGCGCCCTTTGCGGCTCAATTCAGTACCCATTCAGGGCATCGCGTCGCGGATTTCGTAGCTTTCGCGATCTGGGGATGGCTTGAGCCTGCACTGAACGGCTGGACACAAAAAGTAGTTCGACCGGTCCGGTAAGTGGGACGACACTCGAAGGAGTCTTCGACTTCCTATTGAAGATACAAGCCCGGCAGTAGCGGCTCTGCCGCCGCACAGTGCGGCGGCAAAGCCGCAGGAGTTGGACTATTGTCAGCGGTCCGCTAGCGCGGACTGGAACCCGTACAAGCCCATTTTCTTTCAGCTCGAGGACAGACAGGAATGTCTGTCCTACTTAGGGATGACGTTTTGAATACCGTGATCGCGCAGCAGCTTGTTGAAAGCCTCAAGGTCTTTGCTCAGAATCTCGTCCAGACGCCGGCGGTGAGTGGCAAGCTGCTCTTCAAACATCGCCTTCACTTCGCGGTGTTGCGTGGTCGGCGGGAAGTCTGAGCCGCCAATGCCGTTAGCAAGATAATTGATCTTGCCGATCAACTTTGGCGGCCAGCGAACTGTGTCCTGGCCCTGCCCGGTTAGCCGGCGCTGGATCAGGTTCTCTTCAACGTCGATGAGTTTCTTGTCGAGTGCGTCGGCGGCGCGCTTGATTGCGGCGGTGTCGCTGCCTCCACCACCTGCACCTTGAACGGGGGACTCGGTCGCTACCGCTCCCGGTTCTGATGTGCGCGCGCCTTCGTTAGCGGGTTCAAGCAGTGCTGTAATGCCGGCGAGTTGGCTGCGAATCACCTCGATCTGGTTGACCATGTCGGCTGCGTTTTCCAGATCCTTGCGCAAGTCAAACAGCAGCGCCAACTGCGCGTTGATGTCGGCTTCCGTGCCTTCACTGTTTGGATCCTTGCGCACGATTAACTGTTTGCTAAGACCCGGTGTTGCTTCCGCGCCGCCCACCAAAAGTTTCACCGTGTAAGTTCCCGGCGGCAGCAGCAGAGACATGCGACCACCCTCGGGCGCGAGCCGCCAGCCTTCAGCGCCGTTGCGGATTTCAGGCGCATAGGCGGGACTGGTGCGCAGGCGCACCTCCTTTGTTTGCTCGCCGCGCAGATCCCAGTTGACGCGATTAATGCCGGCCGTCTTCGTCCCCGTTAGGGTGCGCACGGTCTGTCCCTTCGCGTCTTCAATGAGGATCTTCACGTCGCTGCTGGGCGCTGCCTTCAAGTAATAATTGATCGAAGCACCATAAGGCGGGTTCTGCCCGGCGGTAGGATCGTAATCGACTGAAACCGGCACCGCGGTGTTGCGGAAACGATATGCTGGCCGTGGTGTAAAGAGATGCGCATTGCTGTCGCGCACGCTCGCGTTCATTTGTTGCAACGGCCCAAGGTCGTCGAGTATCCAGAAGCCGCGGCCGTAGGTCGCGATAACCAGATCGTTGAAGTGTTCCTGCACGACCATCCAGTAAACCGGCGCGCGCGGCAGGTTTGACTGCAATGGTTGCCAGTTGGCGCCATCGTCAAAGGAAACAAACACGCCGCCTTCAGTGGCTAAATATAACAAACCCGGTCGCGTAGGGTCCTCACGCACACAATGCGCGTAGCTCAACATCGTATGGGGAATGCCAGTGGTAATGCTTGTCCACGTCTTACCGTAGTCGCTCGTCTTGTAAACAAACGGATCGCGATTGTTTACCTGATGGAAATCGACAGTGATGTAAGCGGCGCCCGCGTCATAGCGCGAAGGCTCGATGTTGCTGATAGTGCCCCAGGGCGGCAGACCAGGAATATTCTTCGTCAGGTTAGTCCAGTTTTTGCCACCGTCGCGCGTGATCTGCACTAACCCATCATTTGTGCCGGCCCAGATTAGTCCTTTTTCTTTGGGCGACTCGGCGATCGCAAACACCACAGGCGCATACTCGACTCCGATGTTGTCGCCGGTCAGTCCGCCTGAGAAGCCCTGCTTGCTCTTGTCGTCGGTCGTGAGGTCGGGACTGATTAACTGCCAGCTCTGTCCCCCGTCCGTGGTCTGATGGATATATTGACTGCCAACATACAGCCGGTTGTGATCGTGGGGCGAGATTGTCAGCGGCATGGTCCAGACGAAACGGTACTTCAACTCGCCGGCCGTCGAGCCGTTGCTTTGGTCCGGCCAAACTTCGACGTTACGTCCCTGGCCCGTTGTCAGGTTGAAGCGTTCGACGATGCCGCCGACGCTACCCGATCCTGAAGCGCTGGACCAGATAATGTTGTTATCAACCGGGTCGGGTGTGGCCCAACCGCTTTCACCGCCACCGACCGGTTGCCAGGCACTGCGGGGAATCTGCCCGGAGCCACCGCCAAATCCGCTACCGCGAGTGTTGCTCGGTCCGCGATACGACGGGTCGTCCTGTTCGTTGCCGTAGACAAAATACGGGATGCGATTGTCGACAGTGACGTGATACATCTGCGCAATGGGAAGCTGGATGCGATTCCAGGTCTTGCCGCGCGTAACTGAAATCGACACGCCCCCATCGTTAGCAACGGCCATGCGGTTGGCGTTCGTGGGATCGATCCACAGGTCGTGATTGTCGCCGCCCGGACTGCTGCCGAAGCCGCCCACTGTTCCCCCGCTTCGGATTGTCTCGCCACCGTCTAACGAAGTGGTGAAGGCGGAGGTCAGAAAGTAGGTTTCATTTTCATTGTCAGGCGCTGCTACCACACGAAAGTAGTAATGCGTGCGGCCGCCGAGGGTGCGGTCGTAACTGACCAAACGCCAGTTTTCCCCACCATCATCCGAGCGCCAGAGTTTGCCGCGATCTGTCTCAAGGCCTTTCACGGGCACACCGTCACCAGTTTCGATCAGGGCGTAAATGCGATTGGGATTTGAGTTTGCTATCGCCATGGCAATCTTCCCGGTGGTGCGGGTGGGCAGCCCGTGGCCAGTGAGTTTCTTCCAGGTGACGCCGCCATCAGTTGATTTGTAAATGCCGCTGCCTGGTCCACCGCTTTCTCGTCCCCAGGTGTGAATCTCGAGCGGCCACATGCCGGCAAACAGAGTGCGCGGGTTGCTCGGATCCATGACCACTTCTGACGCGCCCGTGTTCTCATCGACAAACAGCACCCGTTCCCAGTTCTTACCGCCGTCCGCCGTGCGAAAGACGCCGCGTTCCGGTTGCGGGCCATAGCTGTGACCCAGGGCGGCGGCGAGTACGACGTCAGGGTTCTTCGGATCGATAACGATGCGGCCGATGCGCCCGGTTTTTTCCAGCCCCATCAACTTCCAGGTCTTGCCGGCGTCGGTGGATTTGTAGATGCCTTGACCGACGGAAATGTGGCTGCGAATGTGCGCCTCGCCGGTGCCCGCCCAGATGATGTTTGGATCAGAAGGCGCGATGGCCAATGAGCCAATCGAGGAAACCGGGTTCTGATCAAAGATTGGATCCCAGTGAACGCCACCGTCCGTCGTTTTGAAGATGCCGCCCGACGCCGCGCCAACGTAGTAAATGTTTGGCTGGCCGGGCACGCTGACAACTGAAGTCACGCGATTGCCGACGGGTCCAATGTAGCGATAGCGCATCGCGCCCAGGATGTCTTTGTTAGCTTCCTGCGCCTGAAGAGGAAGCACAGAAGCTGTTACCAAAGCGAAGATTACTACTCTTGAGAGTTTCGAAAACGTGAACATGATGCGTCTCATGATGGGTCTCCGGACGAGCTTGGATCGATGGTCGGGCGTCGCGTTATTCGTCTGTGATTGTTTGAAAGAAAATCGAGCTTGTCCACCGGCTTGTTCAATGGAGCGTGCGGATTATTGCACTTCTTCAAGCAAAGAAGCAAAAACTCACAGGCAGGAATTAGCCGCGGATTAACGCGGATAGGCGCGGATCAGAAAAAGGAGCAACCAGTTTCGACTTGGAGCAACCAGTTTCGACTTGTGTTGGAGGTCCGGCGGTTCCTACTGGTTGCTCTTGCATACCCGCGCACAAGTCTACCGATTCTGCCGTCTGCTTACTGCTTACTGCCTTCTGCTTCCTGCCTCGTGCTCCCCCGCGCCAGTGACCATTTAAGAAGCGGCGGCGTTACCAGAGTGGTGATGATGACCATGATCACCACCGCTCCAAATGTTGCCGGCCCAATCACTGGTTCGGCTACTCCAGCCGCGTTCGGCAACATGAGCGTAGCGCCTATACCCGCTATTATGAGTCCCACTTCGCCTCGCGGAATCATCCCCAGTCCGATGGCCAGCCGATTGAGCCCGCGTTCCGCCACGGCCAGCGAACAAATCTGCTTGCCAACAATTGCTGCCAGAGTCAGAGCGGCAGCGAAGCCAAGCAGTTGGGGACGAGCAAAGACTCTTAGGTCAACCTTCATGCCCATCAGTACAAAGAAGATCGGAACCAGGAAGGTTGTTACCGGTTCGAGTAACTCCCGGAGATCATGCTCGCCTCGCTCCTTAAACAAGTCGAAGTGGGCATCTTCCAGCACTAGCCCGGCGGCGAAAGCGCCGACGATAGTTGCAAGATCAACCTTTGTAGCCAGCCATGAAAGCCAGAAGCAAAACGAGATCGACAACACCAGCAAAACACCGCGGCTCTTCAGCCTGCCGGCGCCGCGAAAAATGTGCGGCACCGCGTATTGGCCGATAGCGAACGCGCTCAAAAAAAAGGCCGCCGTTTTTGCGGCGATCCAAAATATGTATGCGAAGGAAAGCGTGCCTCCTGCGATGGTGGCACTCACTGCTCCCATCACCACCGCCAGGATCACCAAGCCGATGACATCATCAATTACCGCCGCGCCCAGAATAATTCGCGACTCGCGCAACGAAAGTTTGCCAAGGTCCTTCAATACACGTGCGGTAATCCCTACGCTCGTCGCGCACAATACCGATCCAATGAAGACGTGAACCAGGCGCGACTCGTTGGGAAGGAGGTAAGCTGAAACTCCCCAGCCCAGAACAAATGGCGCCACGACTCCAGCAACGGCAACGAACAACGACGACCAGCCGACTTCGAGCATCTGGCCAAGGTCTGATTCCAACCCTACTTCAAATAACAGAAGAATCACGCCGATCTGCGCCAGCGCCGCGATGACACCGTCAGTCTTCAGTGGCTCAGCGGCAGTGAAACCCAGTAACACAAGATTCCCAATGATGATTCCACCAAGCAACTCGCCCAACACCGCCGGCTGGCCGATTCGTTCAAGGAATTCACCGCCAAGCTTCGCCACGATCAACATCGCGGCGAGGCCGATAAGAATCATCGGATCGAGCCCGTGCGCATCACCCGACGCGGGTGACGCCCCTGCGGGAGCGGCACACGCTGTTGGGGAAATCATTAGGAGGGAAGAGCCCGCCAGCAATGCTATAGAACCTATTTTCATCGTTTGTTGCGAAGTGGGGGGAATTATTACATATGCGAGGCATTGATAGTTTTATCTTTACTTCGGTTTGCTTCCCCCATTGCCCAGCCCTATAATGCGCCAAATCTCGAGCGCCCCGGTTTTGTGGCAGGATTCGCAGCGAATCGAGCCTGGTCGCGCTTGAGAAGTAAATCAACTAAAAAATGTCAACTCCTATCAGGTGGAAAGAGCGCGGACGTGTCGCCACTCGCGACGGCAACCGACCGGAAACCCCATTGCGCGCCCTGGCTCTCAATCTAAGCGAGGCCGCGCGTTCGGCACTGACTGAACCCTTCCGGCTTACGATAGAACACCAGCAAATTCACCTCCGACGCTTGCCTCGAGAACTTGACGGCTTTCGTATTGTTCAGCTTTCCGACATCCACCACAGTCCATTCACCAGCCGCAAGCAAATCGAGCGTGCGGTCGCGACGGCTAATAGTCTACAGCCAGACGTGGTGGCGCTCACCGGTGACTATGTTTCCAAGGAACGTGAATATGCCGCACCCTGCGCTGAGCTGCTGGGGAGACTGCGGGCGCGATATGGCGTCTATGCGGTACTGGGAAATCATGACCATTGGACGGATGCGGCGCTGATCACCGATCTCTTTCGCGCTGAGGGAATAACTGTCCTCGTCAATCAGGGGATGCGTTTCGAGAATAAGGGCGGCGCCTTCTGGCTCGCGGGCGTGGACGATACGATGGTGGGACTTGAGGATCTGCCACTAGCTTTAGCCGGATCCAGCGATGACGAGTTTAAGCTTCTGCTGGCGCATAATCCGATCATTCTGCGACGCGCCGCTCGCGCCGGAGTCGATCTTGTTCTCAGCGGTCACACGCACGGCGGACAAGTTAGTTTGCGTTCAGAACGGAACGCGTCCGGCCGGCCTCGTCGACGTTTGCTCAAGGGTTTGGCGCGGCAGGGCGAAACGCAGATCTACGTCACACGAGGCCTGGGAACCGTAGTCTTGCCGGTTCGTTTTGGCTGCCCGCCGGAAGTCTCGCTGCTTGAATTGCGATGCTCGTAAAGCAAACTGTTAGTTTGCGTTGGTAGCCAACACTCAAGTCAGTGGCAACGAACCGCCCCGCAAACTAACAGTTTGCTTTACAACCACTGATGTCCTCCCGGATTCTTACCGTTCCCAACATGCTCACCGTCTTCCGGATGGTGCTCATTCCTGTTTTTGTCACGCTTCTTTTCTATCAGCGCTTCAGTCTGGCGTTGGCAGTTTTCGTTTTGGCGGGTTTCACTGATGGTCTCGATGGGCTTTTGGCTCGCCGCTTTGGGCAGCAGTCGCAGCTCGGCACCGTCCTCGATCCCATTGCCGACAAGCTGATGCTGGTGACGGCGTTCATCGTACTTTCAATGCGGAGCGTTTTCCCCCAACCCTTGCCGAGCCACTTACCTGTTCCTTTCTGGGTAACTGTGGCCGTGATAAGCCGCGACGTATTCATTATCGTGGGTGCCGCAGCCATCAACATGATGACCGGCTTTAGAGGCTTTCGGCCTTCCTGGTTGGGCAAGCTCAACACCACGGTCCAGATTGCCGGAATCGCGGCCATCATGTTCGCCGCCAGCGTTCCTTACTATACCGGCTACTACCTCCCCACCGTTTATGCGTCAGTCTTCACCCTGGCAATCCTCTCCGGGCTCCATTACATCTTTTTCGCCTCAAAACTCATGAATGAGGAACGCAAACAAGGGCCTCCGACTGAATCCAACCCAGAAACCCCACAAAACTAGCCTCAGATTAGCCTGAAAAAGCTGCGAGAGTCGTGCTATAAAAGTTGACAACGAAAGGCTCACATATTATATTACTGTTCCATTCAACTAGCGTTGTTGGTGGCCTGGACAGGATAGTTGGAAACCTGCGGAAGCGCTAAGTAGCAGTCGTCCAGAGGGACGGGCTGGCGTGCCGGTAGGCGGGCTAAATATCGTTTTGGAGAACAAAAAGAGATGAGCAAGATTATAGGAATCGACCTGGGAACGACCAACTCCGTGGTGGCAGTCATGGAAGGTGGCGAGCCCACGGTCATCAACAATTCGGAAGGTGGGCGGACGACTCCTTCGGTGGTGGCGTTTACCAAAGACGGCAGCCGGCTGGTTGGACAAGTGGCCAAGCGCCAGGCAGTTACCAATCCGGAGAATACAGTTTATTCAATCAAGAGATTTATGGGGCGGCGTTTTGACGAAGTGACCGAAGAAATTAAGCAGGTGCCCTACAAGGTGAAGCCTGCGGGCAGCGGCGATGTCCGTATCGAGGCTGGCGGCAAGGAATGGAGCCCGCCCGAGATTTCGGCCATCATCCTGCAGAAGATGAAGCAATCGGCCGAAGACTACCTGGGGCAAAAGGTAGACAAGGCCGTGATTACCGTTCCAGCCTACTTCAACGACGCTCAGCGACAGGCGACTAAAGATGCGGGCAAGATTGCCGGTCTGGAAGTGATGCGCATCGTCAATGAGCCCACGGCTGCGGCGCTGGCCTACGGTCTGGACAAAAAGAAGGATGAAACGATCGCCGTGTTCGACTTCGGCGGCGGAACATTTGATATCTCGATCCTCGAGGTGGGTGAGGGCGTGGTGGAAGTGAAGTCGACCAACGGCGACACACACCTCGGTGGCGACGATATTGATGAACGGTTGACTGAATGGATCATCGAAGAATTCAAGAAGGATCAGGGAATCGATCTGTCAAACGACAAGATGGCTTTGCAGCGTTTGAAGGAAGCTTCAGAGAAAGCAAAGATCGAGTTGTCCAGCACCATGGAAACTGAAATCAATCTTCCCTTCGTGACGGCCGATCAGTCTGGTCCAAAGCATCTCGCGATGAAGCTAACGCGCGCAAAGTTTGAGCAATTGGCCGAGCCAATCCTCGGTCGCCTTAAATCACCTGTAGAGCAGGCGATAAAAGATGCCGGACTTGACGCCAAGAAGATTGACGAGGTTGTTCTGGTGGGTGGTTCAACGCGCATTCCGAAAGTACAGCAGATTGTGCGCGATCTTTTTGGCGGCAAAGAGCCGAACAAGAGCGTTAACCCGGATGAAGTAGTCGCGATCGGCGCGGCCGTACAGGCTGGTGTGCTGTCAGGCGAGAAGACCGACATTCTGCTGCTTGATGTCACTCCGCTGAGCCTGGGCATCGAAACGCTGGGTGGCGTTTTTACCAAACTAATCGAGCGCAACACGACGATCCCAACACGCAAGTCGGAGATCTTCTCAACCGCCTCGGACAATCAAACGTCCGTGGAGGTTCACGTGCTTCAGGGTGAACGTCCGATGGCGAGCGACAATCGCACACTCGGTAAGTTTCACCTCATCGGTATCCCGCCGGCGCCGCGCGGCATGCCGCAGGTTGAGGTGGCCTTCGACATCGACGCCAATGGCATCGTGAATGTTTCGGCGAAGGATATGGGCACTGGCCGGGAGCAGAAAATAACCATCACTGCATCTTCCGGTCTCTCCAAAGAAGAGATCGACAAGATGATGCGCGACGCTGAGTCGCATGCGGCCGACGATGTCAAGAAGCGCGAGGAGATCGAGGCGCGCAATCGGCTCGACGGGCTCGTTTACCAGATGGAGAAGACGCTCAACGACAATCGCGAGAAAGTTGGAGCGGTAGCGGGGGATGTCGACACGGCAATTGCCGAAGCCAAAAAGGCGCTGGCGGAAGGCGGCGCGGAAAAGTTGAACGAAGCATTCAACCAGCTGCAAACTGCTTCCCATAAACTGGCAGAAGCGCTTTATCAACAAACCGCACCGTCGGGTACTGAGACGACCACGGAGGATCAAGCTTCAGCGGCAGGAGCTTCGACTGCGGGGAGCGCAGGCGAAGATAATGTCATTGATGCTGAATACGTTGACGTAGACGACAACAAGTAAGGGCATTTCCGATTGCCGATTTCCGATTGCCGATTGGTCGGTGGCCTGAGTCGAGCTTGGATGCGAGATTAGAGGTTACGGATCAATCGGCAATTGGCAATTGAAAATCGGCAATGAAACATGGCCAAGCAAGATTATTACGAAGTACTGGGCATTAAGCGCGACGCTAAGCCGGATGAGATCAAGAAGGCTTATCGCCGGCTCGCGCGCAAATACCACCCGGATGTTAATCCTGGTGACAAAGCTTCAGAGGAACGTTTCAAGCTGACCACTGAAGCGCACGATGTTCTTTCAGACCCAAAGAAGCGCTCTGTTTACGATCGCTTTGGTCAGTATTCCGACAACCTCGCCGACGCTCACGCTCGCGGCGCTGGACCAGCCAGCGGCCGTACGACTCCGGGTTTTGATTTCAGCGGTTTCGACTGGAGCACCGCTACACCTCCGGGCGGTGGTGGCAGCGGATCGAGTTTTCGAGACATCTTCGCGGATCTTTTTGGCGGCGGCTCGGCCAAGGAACAGGAGCCGCCACGGCCGCAGCCCAAACGTGGCGCAGACATTGAGATGCCGCTGGCTTTATCGTTTGAAGAAGCGATCAAGGGTTTAACTACCAACCTCACAGTTAATCGTTCCGAACAATGTTCGCGATGCAATGGCGCCGGCGATATTGGTGGGCCAGTGATGGTTTGCGCCACCTGTAAGGGCTCGGGACAAGTGGAACGTGCCGGCGGCCGTTTGCGTTTTGCGCAGGAATGTCAGGACTGCGGTGGTACTGGCCGCAGGCGGTCGCCCTGCTCTTTATGCAAGGGCAAAGGTACCGTGCCAAAAACAGAGACTGTGAAAGTGCGTATTCCGGCAGGAGTTGAAACGGGTTCGCGCGTGCGGATTCCAGGAAAAGGCGAAGGTGGACGCCTCGGTGCGCCGCCTGGTGACTTGCATATCATTACAAACGTCGGCAGTCATAAATACTTCACGCGTAAGGGCGACAATATTTACGTTACGGTTCCGATAACCGTACCTGAAGCCGCAGCGGGAGCGAAGATCGAAGTGCCAACTGTCGAAGGCAAAGCGCAGTTGCGCATACCGCCGTCGACACAATCGGGTCAGAAGTTTCGCCTGCGCCAGCGGGGTGCGCCATCCCTGCGCAAACCCGGCGCACACGGCGATCAGTTTGTGGAAGTGCAAGTGATGCTGCCGAAAGTTATCTCCGAAGAGACAAAGGAACTACTGCGACAGTATTCGAAGTTGAATCCTGAGAATCCGCGGGTAGAGATGGGACTGGAGTGACTGGGGCTTTGGACTTGGGTCTTTGGGCTTTGGGCTTTGAGCACGCTCCGTGTCTTGCTCTTACTAAAACCAAAGGCCAAAGACCCAAGACCTAAGCCTCAAATCAATGAAACGCAAACCGAAGACATACACAATCAGCGCGGTCGCGGATCAGTATGGCATCCATCCGCAGACGCTGCGCCTTTACGAACGCGAAGGACTGCTCAAGCCGTCGCGGTCTGAAGGCAACACGCGCCTCTACACTGATCCTGATCTGGCGCGCCTGGAGCTGATCCTTTCCCTGACGCGCGATCTGGGTGTAAACCTCGCGGGCGTGGAGATCATTCTCAACATGCGCGAGAAGATGGATGCGATGCAGCAGGAATTTGAACGTTTCTTCCAGTATCTCCAGTCACACGCGGAAGAGTTAACAAACTTCGTCGAACCTCCCGCCGAAGGCACAACTGACGCGCTCGTCCCTCTTACGGGTGCCGCACTCCGCCGCCGCAGCGCCTCCCGCTAAATCAGTACCGGAAGCGGTTCGACCGGCCTAAGACACAACTCGACCGTCAGCGTTGCTTCGGCTCCAGGGAAACGTTAATCGTAGGACTGTTGCGATTTCCGATGGCCCCTCAGTGAACCGGCGCGGCTCGGCCGCCGCACAGTGCGGAAAGGCTCCGCCTTTCCGAGACTTCCTCTCCTGTTTTTGAGGCTGTGCCTCATGAATCCGAGGCGGAGCCTCCAGTCAATCTTAGAGATTCGACGGTAAGGCAGAGCCAGGCAGAGCCTTATCGCACTGTGCGGCGGCAAAGCCGCAGGCGTATTCTACGACGTTATACTAAAGCTCGATCCGCCCGATAGCTACCACTTCCTGGTCCTTGATCTCAAATACGTTATGCAAGAGTTTTGGCTAACCGTCGCTATGAACCGGAGGTGTAGCAACCTGGTAATTGAGGCTCAGAAATTATTATGATGCGCGGGCTTCTTTACTTGTTCAAAGACGACGGTCGCTACTGCTCTCGGTTCCGATACACGCCCATGTTTACCCCAACCGTTGCGTAGTAGATTTCGCGTCGCAGCCAATCGCTTTGGCAACCGCTTAGCATCACCCTCTCACAGAATTACAAAAGGCAACGAAAACACCCTCGAATGCCCGCATCGTGGGATTGTGACCTTCAGCACCCTTTCTCAAGTGGAGATTGGAAATGAAAACTCTTGCCTCAAGATATTTCCTTCTATCGACCCTTCAACTGGGCTTGCTTTTGCTTGCCCTGAACCTCGCGCAACCAGAGACGGTTTCGGCGCAGGATCTCGACAATGTAACGATCACCGGACGCGTGTTGGATCAGAATGCGGCGATCATTCCCGGAGCCACCATCGAGGCTGTCCTGGTGAAGACGGGAGCAAGCCGCGCCGCGGTGAGTGATGATGATGGACGTTACCGCATCATTCAGCTCGAGCCCGGTGTCTACAATCTACGCGCTTCTTTTGCGGGCTTTGCACCGCATGAGAAGCAGGAATTGAGCTTCATTGCGGGCAAAAACGTTCAACTCGACTTCACACTCGTCCCGCAAGGCGTGACGGTCGACCCCGTGGTAATCATGGACACCGACACTCCGGCCGTCGATACCACGCGCACGGTTGTTGGCGGCACAGTCACCACGCATGAAGTCGAGTCACTTCCCGTCGCCACGCGATCGCCGCTGGATCTAATCTTCACCCTGCCGGGCGTATCCGAAGAGGCGCTCTCAACGCGCGATCTTGCCGAAGACCGCAACACATCCGTCGGCGGCACTCCGGAAGAGGCGGGAACATTTTCGCTTTCGGGTGGGCCCGCCTATTCAAACAACATCACCATTGACGGCCTCGACAACAACGACGACCGCGCCGCGCGCGAACGATTTCAACCTTCGCTGGAAGCGGTCGAGGAAGTCCAAATCATCACCAATCAGTTTTCAGCGGAATACGGTCGTGCTTCGGGCGGACGAATCAATATCCGCACGCGCGGCGGCTCAAATAGATATCACGGACGCGCGTTCTACTTTTTCCGCAACGACTTCTTTAATGCAAACTCTTCCAATAACCAGGCCCGCGGCCTACCGCGGTTGCCGCTCGAGGAACACAATCCGGGCTTCACGTTCAGCGGCCCCGTCCGGCTGCCGCGGTATGACGGGCGCAAGAAAACATATTTTTTTACTGCTTATGAGTACGACACGGTTCTTGACTCAGCAACGATAGACACGTTGGTGCCAATCAGTCAGAACCCGCTCTTTCCGCTTCCTGCTCCGACCGTGACCGACCCGGCACAGATCGGCACCTTGCGCCTAAACACCGGCATCGCGCCGTTCATTTCAACCGTTTCGACACCGGTCAGGAATCATTCCCTGACGACACGCATCGATCACACATTTTCCGACCTGCACAACGGTTCCGTCCTTTACCAGTTGGGCCGGCAAAACAATCTGCGACAGTTTGGCGGCGGCAACCGGCTCGCTGATGCGCTGCTGGGAAAAACGCGCCACACCGATGCCGTCTCCTATACCGATAACTATGTGTTATCGCCTACGCTCGTTAATCAAACGCGACTTCAGTTCTCGCGTCTGACGCCCGCGGTGGAAGCCAGCGGCGGCCGCAAACCTGTGGTACTGATTACGCTCGACGACCCGCTACCATCCAGCAATCCTGATCAACGTTCCGGCACGCTCGTCGCCGGTTCGTCAACTTCCGGCGCGACCGATCGCCGTGAGTCACGCGCTCAGGTGCAGGAGATTCTTTCCTGGGTTAGTGGCGCCCACTCGCTCAAGTTCGGCGGCGACGCGCAGTTCATTCATTCGACCTTCATTGATCTCTCGGATATCTCCGGCACGTTTAGCTTCCGGAGCGCGTCTGACTTTGTCGCCAATGCCCCAAGCCGCTTCCGCCAGAACTTTCAGGCCGAATCAACACAGAAGAACACTTACATTGGTTTCTTCATCCAGGACGAATGGCGACTGCGCTCGAATCTGGTTTTCAGCTACGGCTTGCGCTATGAGAACGAGACCATCATTCACGATGGAAACAATTGGGGGCCGCGCATCTCGGTCGCTTACGACCCCTTCAAGTCGGGTAAAACAGTAATTAGGTTTGGGGCTGGAGTTTTCTATAACCGCGCGTTGCTGCGCACCGTCGATGATTTCACGCTCGGTGCTCAACAGCGTTTCTTTGATACCAGCGATTTAATTGATCCGGCTACTGGTCAACTAGGGAGCGCCGATTTCCGGCGTGCCTTCATCGCTCGGAATCTTCAGTTTCCGAAAACGCTGACTGTTAATTCTCCGCTCGTCAAGAACTTTGGCGTTCTTAACGCCGACTTTTCCCGCCGGCTCGATCGCACATTGCGTATCCCGGAGAGTTACCAGGCAAACGCGGGGCTGGAAAGGGATCTGGGTCACGGTCTTGTTTTCGAAACAAACTATACGTTCAATCGTGGCTTGCATTTGTGGCGGGAATTCAATGCCAACGCGCCGCAACTGCCGGCAGGTTTTAAGAACTTTTCCGAATATCTTGGCTCACGTGATTTTGTTAACTTTCGCAGCGGCCCGTTCGGCATCCGTCCGCTCTATAATGTCTCAACTGCCGGCGATCTGGTCAGATTTGTTTTCCGCCCAACTGATCCGGCGAACCCTAATGCCATTGTGCGCGCCACGGAGTTTGGTGTGCCGATTTCATTGATAAATCTCAACAGCTTTACTTCATCCACCTCGGTTGAGGTTGCACTTGCGGCACTGAATGCCCTCCGACCCGATCCGACGCGCGAGGACATCCAGCAACTCATCGCCGCAGGCAACAGTTTCTATTACGGCCTGACCTTCGAACTTCGCAAGCGCCTCAAACAAACAAAGAACTTCAGTCTCTCTTTCCATGCTGCCTATACACTTTCCCGTCTCACTGACGACGGCATCGTTAATACTTCCGACGCGCTGGTAGCGGGAGACTTCTCCGGCGAGCGGGCGCGCAGCCTGCAGGACCGGCGGCATCGCTTTGTATTCTCCGGGACGTTTGATACGCCCCGTTATCTCGGCAAGCTGCGCTTGTCGCCCGTCCTGCGTCTCACCTCCGGAGCGCCTTTCAACATCTCTATCGGCGGCGCAGACCGCAACCTCGATGACGTGGGGAACGATCGCCCAATTTTTACCGGTGACACCAGGCTGCTTCACTGGCGCCGCCCCGGCGAACCAATCGATCCAGCGATACTGAATCTCTTTGCCTTGCCAACCATTGGCCAAACCGGAAACTTGCCACGCAATGCGGGCCAGGGTCCGGGGCAGTTCTTTCTCGATCTAAGTATTACCCGGGAATTTCGCTTGCGCGAGAAGATGCATCTTCGCCCGATGGTGGAGTTTGACAATTTACTAAACAAAACGGTTTTCAGCTTCGGCAGCGAGTTCATAGACTTTAATGCCTTTGCTCCTACTGCAACTCGCGAGCAACGTCAGGCGTTCCTCGATTCTTTTCTGATAACCACGCGCACGCTCCGCGCGCGTCAGGTGCGTCTGGGAGTACGGTTCGACTTCTGAAGCAATCGGTTTCCAGCAGAACCCGGAGTGATAACGGGGCTGCAAGCACCGCCAGAAGCGACGGGCTTTCCGGATAACGAGCAAGTTTCCTCGATCGCTACATGCCGTTAACCCGTCGCTACCCACTACCCCACGCTGGTTGGCCCGCGTGGAGACCCCGATTCGGCTCGGTGGTGTCCTAATTCGTAACGCAAACTGTTAGTTTGCGGTGATTGAATGGCATTCAACGAGCGCGCAAGCTAACAGATTACGTTACAAAAAAACCAAATCAGGACACTACTGATCGGCTCCCATTCTGATAATGACTTCTTCTTCCTGTGCTAAACTTCACTCGGAGAATGGCCGACACTTCATCACAATCTGAGCACGTTAGCGAGGTCGATACCGCGCTGCTCGACGCCGAGCTTTTTATTAAATACAAAGCGCACGACCGTGCCATCGCGCGATTGCGAGAGGGACTCGAGAGTAATCCCCGCGCGATTCCGCTGCGCGAGCGCATCCGAGAAATCTGTATTAATGAGAAGCAGCCGGAGGCAGCCGCACGCGAATGTCTGGCGCTTGCGAGTCTCTACATCGAGCGAGAGCAGTTTGACAAAGGCTACGATCGACTGCTGGAAGCCAAGCATCTGGATGCTCGCCTCAACATCGCGGGTGGCCTGGAAGCAATCCGGCGGGCACGTCGTCCGGATTTGCGGCCTGAAGCGGCTCCGGCGCAGGTTTCCGGTCAGGGACCACTAGTCACCCTTGCTGGTGACCTGTCGGCGATCAATGTCTTCGATGCGATCCAGGTAATCGAGAATTCGAAGTTGACGGGTACTCTCCGGCTAACTAACGACACGCAGTCCGCTAGCGTTTATTTCAACGAGGGAAGAATTGTGGACGCCGAAGCTGCCGGGGCTACGGCCGAACCGGGCTTCCGGCAAATTGTGGAGATAACCAGCGGAGGATTTGAGTTTCAAAAATCCGCAGAAGAATTTCCGGTCGCGATCCTTTCGCCTAGCAACACCAACCTGATCCTCGACACGCTTCGTCAACTCGATGAACAGAACCAGTGAGAACTTGAGAGGCCGCGTTTTACACCGTCGGGGTCCCTGTTTGTGTCTGCAATTTTAGAAGTTTGAATCAGGACGATTTGGGAAGGCAGACCCTACTGTAATTACTACCAAGAACCGGGCCGCTCCACGTCGAAAAACTTCTTGACTTTAGCCGACATCCAGACTAGTGTCCGCTAATTCTCAGAATGGACTGTTGCTCACGAGTCAACTGCGGATCTACGGCAAACTCTCTAAATCCAGCCTCGCGACGCTTCAGGCACTCCAGAGTTCGATAAGGTCTAATGATACCGGTTGCAAGACCACGCACGAGAAGGCTGACCGTCATCGCCCAGGATCCCAGCATTAGGGTGGACGGTCGAGTGCTGACTACTGAAGTCGATATACCCGCCGAAGAGATAGCTCCCGGTCCTCGGGGGTATCGTGTGCAGGTAGTGGACTATGATACTTCCAGTGGCGTCCTCTATCAGCCGCTAGAGTATCCCCCCCTCCAAAATGGTCAATACCTGGATCCATTTAAGGAAGACGCCCAGCGGGCTACCAACGAAAACCTCATTACAGACCCACGATTTCACCAACAAAACGTCTATGCGATTGTGATGAAAACCCTGGCGCGCTTTGAATTCGCGCTGGGACGGCGGATAAGCTGGGGTTTCACCGGCCACCAAATCAATGTCGCTCCCCATGCCTTCGCCGACGCAAACGCATTCTATTCGAAAAACGACCAGGCATTAGTTTTCGGCTACTTCAAAGGCTTAAGCGGACAGGTGGTTTTCAGCTGCCTCTCTCACGACGTCGTTGCTCACGAAACAACGCATGCCATCCTGGATGGTCTCCGTAATCGCTACACCGACCCTTCATCTCCGGAGCAGGCCGGCTTTCATGAAGGTTTTTCTGACGTTGTGGCATTGCTGTCGGTGTTCTCGCTAAAAGAGGTGGTTGGCACTTTGTTGCAACCGCGGTTTGGTCAGAAAAAGAAAGAGTACACACCTGATCTTATCAGTCCCCAGGAGTTAACTATTGAGAAGCTGCGGGATTCGGTATTGCTGGGTCTGGCTAAACAAATGGGCCACGAAATGGAAGGAGTGCGCGGTAATCGCGCGCATGCATTACGTCGCTCGGTAACGTTGCGGCCACTCACGGATAAGGACGATCCCAGGACCTACGAAAAGCTGGAAGAGTTTCAGGAACCCCATCGTCGCGGCGAGATTTTGGTCGCAGCAATGCTGAATGCGTTTTTGCAGGCATGGCGGGCGCGCATCACCCAGCTCGAGGCCGGAAGACCCGGTGCAAAACTAGACCTGCAAATGGTCGTGGAACAGGGCGCGGACGCCGCTGATCAATTATTGACCATGGCTATTCGGGCGCTCGACTATGCTCCACCGACCGATCTCCAATTTCGCGACTACTTGAGCGCCTTGATAACAGCTGATAAAGAGCTCGTGCCTGACGACAGCAAGTATCAGTATCGTAAAATTCTATTGAAGAGTTTTAGGGATTATGGCGTCAAGCCTGCCAGTTTTAATTCTCCCGACGGTAGCTGGGAAGCCTGCAATGCCCAGCTAACTTATGATCGAGCGCATTTTGAATCAATGATGAGAGATCCTGACGAAGTTTTTCGCTTCGTTTGGGAAAATCGGCAGGCACTGAAACTCGAGGAGCATGCTTACACGAAGGTCACTTCGGTGCGGCCCTGTCTACGCATTGGCCCGGACGGGTTTGCCTTGCGCGAGACAGTTGCTGAATACATTCAGATGGTAACTCTACAGGCGCAGGAGCTTCAGTTTTTCGATCCACCCATCGGCAAGCCGGAGGGAATGAGCCCTGATGAGGAAGTTACTCTTTATGGTGGGGGATCATTGATTTTCGATGAGTATGGCAGATTGAAGTATCAGATATATAATCGGATTAACAACTCATCCCTCCAAACACCACGGTTGAAGTATCTTTGGAAGTACGGTTATTTTGCCGACAAAGACACCAAAGAGAATCTGTTTGCTCGTTTACATTTAAGCCGTGCTCTTAATCTGACGACAAACGTTGCGGAAAGGTTCTAGATGCCCACGACAACCGGCCTCAAGCCCACTCAGCTAACGATACGTGCCTACCAGGTTGGCTTTGGCGATTGTTTTTTGCTTACCTTCCGGTATGCAGGCGCCACCAGGAAATCCGACAAGGAACGCCACATACTTATCGATTTTGGCACTACAGGCATGCCGGACAAGATGGATTGGGATGAACAGATGATGAAGGTTGCCCGGGACATTGAGGAGCGCTGCGATGGGAAACTTCACATGGTAGTGGCCACTCACAGGCATAAGGACCACATTAGCGGCTTCTCCACCAAGGTGGACGGGAGTGGTACTGGCGACGTCATAGCGAAACTGAAGCCGGAGATCGTTGTCCAGCCGTGGACTGAAGACCCTAAGGCAAAAGATCCGAAGATAAAGTCAAAAGCCAGGGCGGCGTTAGGCGCACAGGAACACTCGCTGCAGCCGCAATACCTTTCCGCTCTTAACGACATGAATGCTCTTTCGGAAGCCATACAACTCGAGGTTTCCCATCTGACTTCCGCGAAGTTCACTAAGGGACTCAACCTGGAACTGGCCGATCAGGTAAAGTTTCTCAGCGATGACAATGGCGTGCCAAATAAATCCGCGGTTGCTAACCTGGCTAACATGGGGACGAATCACTACGTAAACTATGGCTATGAATTGAATGTTTCTCGCTTGCTGCCTGGCATAAACCTTCGTTTCCTCGGCCCACCGACGCTCGAGCAACATGCCGAGATAGAGAAACAAACCAAATCAGATAAAAACGAGTTCTGGATGTTGCAGGCAGCCGCTCAACAATTCTGGGGCTTGCAAGCCGCAACGGCAGAGCTGATTGGAGATTTCACGTCCGGGAATACGCGGCTGTTTCCGAATGCCGATGTGTTCCAGGACTTTTTCCCGACGCACAATCGCTGGTTCATCCGCCAACTGCGGGCGCTTCGAGGCGACCAAATGCTCCGCCTCGTCCGCATTCTTGATAAGGCCATGAACAACACCAGCGTCATACTTCTTTTCGAAGTCGGCGGCAAGAAGTTGCTTTTTCCTGGAGATGCTCAGATCGAGAATTGGGAATATGCGCTTCACCTGGACAAAGATGCCAACTTGAAACTACTCAAAGATGTTCATTTTTATAAGGTCGGTCATCACGGAAGTCGTAATGCGACGCCCAAAACGCTCTGGAACAACTTCGCCACCAGGAGTGCTGACAAGAAAAAGCGTGGCCGGCTGCAGACCATGATGTCAACGATGAAAGGAAAGCATGGCCAGAAAACCAATCATACCGAAGTGCCGCGCAGTACCCTCGTAAATGAACTTATGAATCTTAGTGAATACACCACCACTGAAGGGTCTGACCTGAGCGTGGATCTCAAACTAACCTTCTAGCCGTAAGTCCAGCGCCGTCCAGCGCATACCAGCGAAGCATTTGAATTCAGATACTGCGTTATCATCCAGGTTGACTGTAGCATCCGGCGCTACCGCGCTTCTTAGAAACTCACGTGTAAGTCTGCGATAGAACAAGTTGGAAACCGAGGGATTTCGCTTGGGCCATAAGGTGTTTGAGACGACGTTCCTGGTACTTTTGCTCATATGCTTGTTGGCCCAGTTCGACATAGGCAGCTCCCTGAGTTAGCAGGGCATAGTAGATGCGCGCAATCTTGTGCGCCGTGGCAGTGATTGCTTGTTTGCCGCCACTACGCGCTTTGATCCGACGATAGAACGCTCCTAATGCAGACTTGCTACGAGATAACGTGGCCGCCGCCATCCGAAAAGCCTGGGCCGCGCGATTGGGATTGCGTTTCACTCTGCGAGACAAGACTTTGCCTCCCGAGATCTTGGTGCCAGGACACAAACTAAGCCAGGAACTGAAATGCTTGACTGTTTTCCAGGGACTTAGATCAAACCCTACTTCGCTGCTTAGTACCAGCAAGGTATCTGCTGCCAAGCCGGGAATGGCGAAGAGATCGACGCCACTCTTCTGGAAGAGCAGGTCTCTAACATTGACCCCGCCACGCTGTCGGTCTCTGGCTGAGGTCCGCTTTTTGTTCTGCTGGCGGTGGTTCGTCGGTAACGTCTGGTTGCGCGGAGACCTGAGCGACGATCGCCTCGTCACAATCGCTAATCTTGGTTTGATAGATCTCGTAAAGGTCTACTGCCTGACGCAATGAGAACAGGTGCTCCGCACGATAGTTGCCGACCAGCGATTTAGCAATGGTCCCGCTGTCGTGGTGACATTTGTTGTCGCGGTGGCTCGCTAGCACCTGAGGATCGCGCTCGCCGGCCAGCATGGCCTTGATGATCTTCATCCCGGTGACCCCAGTGATGTCGGACACTACGTTGTGCAACAGCAGGTTCATCTGCTGCAGTGCTTTCTGCATATGCTGAATATGCATGCTGGCAGTTTGGGTGAGCATCTCGCGTTGCCGCAGGTAGCTGCGCAAGACACAGAGTTCATCCGCAGGTCGAAACGCGCCGGCCAACAGACCGGCGTCCTGGCTTTTTCGTATAGCCGCCAACTCGATTGCCGATCGTGCGCAACGCCTGCGTCGGGATACTGGTAGTGATTCTGACGTTCTGCCCGAGGTCACCGGCAGCAGTCCTGAGAATAACCTCGAACAGATCGAAACATTGGCACGAGTCTACCGGCTCGTGGACGAACTCCCCTGGGATCAGCGGTACGTGATTC
>DASXQM010000029.1:0-6047 GCA_036507195.1 Pyrinomonadaceae bacterium
GGCGCGCGGGCCTGGTTGTTGGGTTCCAACGAGATCTCGACGCTCACTATTTCCAGATTCTTTGCGCTTCACGTTTTGGTAACACCAACGTTGATCTTCCTGGTCTTGGCCTGGCAGCTCTTCGTTCTGAGGTCGAACCGACCTTGCGCCACAGCAGACGAGCGCTCTGAAAACAAAGCGGACAACCTGGTTCCGCAAATGCAGAGCCCGGCAGCGGTGATCGACACCACAAAGAAAACTTCGCGGTCGCGCGCGATGGTGATCAATCAGCTAACGCGCAATGTGCTAATGGCGGCAGTGGTATTACTGCTGCTTGGACTCTATGCACACAAGTTTCCCGCTCCGCTTGGCCCTTCGGCGTCAAGCGCGAGCGCCGATTATCTTCCGCGGCCGGGCGCGCAGTTTGTCTGGCTATATCAAACTTTGAAATACATTCCGGGCGCTTTGGGTTCGCTGGTAGGACTTGTATTGCCCGGTTTGGTTCTTTTAATGCTTGCCGCGCTGCCCTGGCTCCATCTGACGCCCTTCAGGCGCATTTCGAATCACCCGAGGCGCAATGTCGGTGCAGTAATCCTATCCTTCTCAATCATCTTTATCGCGAGCATGACGGTCATCTCGTACGTAAGTGACCGCCGCGATCCGCGCATTCGGCAACAACTGGCCGTGCAGGCGGCGGAAGAAGCCGACTTTCGCCGAGAGCCTTTCGTCCCCGCCTTCTTAAAAGAAGGCGACACTGCAAATGAGCCGGGTTCGGCCGCGTCGCCGTCACCGGGCGTGTCCGCCACCAGTCCGCCAGTGCCGTATACGAAGCTTTGCGCCACTTGTCATGGCGAACACGGGCAGGGCGCCCGACAGGGTCCGCTAAAGTTTCCGCCGCTGTTGGGGGTTGCGGAAAAGCCGCGCCGTTCTGTAGCAGACATCATTGGCATACTCAATGATCCAACAGCTTATGGGCTCGAGCCGCCCATGAAATCTTTCGCGACGAAACTTACGGACGATGAGAAGCGGGAGATTGCTGAATGGTTGGTGACGCTCAGGAGAAACTAACTTATGCTAAAGTTCAAAACCAAATGCAGCGATTGATTTTTATCGGACTTGCCGGCTTCGCTGGAACTTTGATGCGCTATTGGCTTTCAGAGTGGACCGCGAGAAGATTCGGCGAAACGTTTCCGACTGGCACACTAGTCGTGAATTTGATTGGGTGTTTTCTTGCTGGCTTGCTCTTTTCCTTGATGTTTGATCGCTACCTTGTTAGCCCAACGGTACGGACAGTTATTTTGATTGGACTGCTCGGCGGGTTCACGACGTTTTCCTCTTTTGGCTTGCAGACGTTTACACTTCTCCGCGATGGCGAGATGGGTCTGGCGCTTTTTAATATCGCTATCTCAAACGTCGGGGGCCTGTTGCTGGTTTGGGTCGGCTATTCGCTAGCGAAGATTTTATGAGGCACTTATGACTATTCCCGAGGAAGGCTATCTGCTACGCATCTTTATTGGCGAAAGCGATCGGCACGGCCATCAACCGCTTTACGAATCGATCGTCCTTCAGGCAAGAGAGGCTGGGCTCGCCGGAGCCACTGTTTTGCGAGGATTGATGGGTTTCGGGAAACACAGCATATTGCACACGGCAAAGATCCTGCGACTCTCAGAGGATCTGCCTATGATCATTGAAATCGTCGATAGTCTGGAGAAGATTGAGACGTTTCTACCGGCGCTTGATGAACTGATTAAAGATGGTCTGGTAACGGTCGAAAAAGTAAGAGTAATCCACTATCGGGCGTGAGGTACGCAACGGGCTGCTGCGAGGGCCTCAAGTCTAAAGTTACACTCGATACAGAACCGCAAGCGGTAGCGACCGGATGCTAGACTCAACCGACAATCGGATCTTAAATCGCGTGAGCATAAAGAATGAACACCAAAAGCGGTGTTGAGTTTGGCATCCGGTCGCTACCGCTCCCGGTTCTGTACTGAGCGTTGGCACCAATTGTTCAGTGCCGCGTTCCCAATCAACGTGAAGGTCGCTAGTTTTCACCAGGTCTGCTGACTGCGTGCTATACTCTGCCACCCCCGCGACAAAATTAATCATCCTGGAGAGGTTTCCATGAAGCTTTGCATACTTGCGCTGGCAGTAGTTTCCGCGCTGCTGGTTATCAGTGGTTGCGGCACGCCCGCAAACGAGAATGTGAATAACGTTCCCACGGCTACGCCCGCTGCGAAAGCGACGGCCACGCCGGATGAATTTGCCATCGCGCGCGCAAACTATGCCAAGCATTGCTCCGCGTGTCATGGAGATGAAGGCAAAGGCGGATTAGTGAAAGTTGATAACGTGAAGCTAAAGGTTCCGAACCTGACGGAGGGCCATGCGCTCGAACACCCGGACGAGAAATTGGTCAAACAGATCACGAACGGCGGCGATGGCATGCCGAAGTTTAAGGATAAGCTCTCGCCAAAAGAGATCAACGCGATGGTGCGCTTCGTTCGCCATGAGTTTCAAGCGAAATAAACGAAAGCGCTCGCTAATTCAAGAAAATAACGCTGAAAGCGTTCGCTAATTTAAGCGCAGGGTTTGCTTTGAAACCCTGGGTAAAAAAGGGGGCACATTTATTTCGTCGCAACTCTGAAGGAGTTGCGACGGGATTGCGATTCGCCGAACGGTGACGCAACCCTTTCAGGTTTGCATCATCAAAAATATTCGGATTCGTTTTCCCAGGGTTGCCAAAGCGCAACCCCGGGCTGAAACTAGCGAACGCTTTCAGCATTAAGGTCACTAATGACCTTTTACCATTTACCCGCTTTGGCACCCGTAGCTCAGTTGGATAGAGCGTCTGACTTCGGATCAGAAGGTCGCAGGTTCGAGCCCTGCCGGGTGCACCAATCCTGGATCTCATGCTCCAGCGGCGTCGCTCCCCGCCACCTTGCGCCTTTCGATAGGAACATACTCACGGGTGCGGTAGCCTAAATAGACCTGTCGCGGGCGCGCAATTTTCTGCTCCGGATCTTCAAGCATCTCTATCCACTGCGCCAGCCAGCCTGAGGTGCGCGGGATCGCAAACAGCACCGGAAACATGTCCACCGGTAGGCCCATCGCCTGGTAAATAATTCCCGAATAGAAATCCACGTTAGGATAGAGCCGGCGCTTCACGAAGTATTCGTCTTCAAGCGCAATGCGTTCCAGCTCCAACGCCACATCCAGCATTGGATCTCTGCCGGTAACTTCAAACACCTCGTCGGCAACTTGTTTGATTATGCGCGCGCGTGGATCGTAGTTCTTGTAGACGCGATGTCCGAATCCCATCAAGCGAAACTCGCCGGCCTTCACCCGCTTTATGTATTCCGGAACTTTATCGATGGTGCCAATTTCTTTCAGCATGCGCAGGACCATCTCGTTTGCGCCTCCATGGAGCGGGCCATAAAGCGCGGCAGCCGCACCGGCTAAAGATGAAAAGGGATCCGTCTGCGCACTTCCAATGCTGCGCATGGCGTTGGTGCTGCAGTTTTGTTCGTGATCGGCATGAAGAATGAAAAGCACGCTCAAGGCGCGTTCAAGAACCGGGTTGGGCTGGTATTTCAACTCCGTCGTCTTGAACATCATGTTGAGAAAGTTTCCCTCGTAGCCGAGATCGTTATCAGGGTAGTCGTATCGCATTCCGATACGATGGCGGTAGGCAAAGGCGGCAATCGTCGGAACCTTCGCAATGAGCCGGTAGATCTGCTTCCTTCTACACTCGACGTCAAAGATATCTTTTGCGTCGGGATAAAACGTCGACAACGCGCCGAGCGTGGCTTCAAACATCCCCATCGGATGTGCGTTGTAATGAAAGCCGTCGATCACCTTCTTGATGCTCTCATTAATAAAAGTGTGATAAGTAATGTTATGGGTCCAGGCTTTCAACTCCGCTTCGGTGGGCAGTTCACCATTGAGGAGGAGGTAGGCAACCTCCAGATAGGTGCTCTTCTCGGCAAGTTGATCAATCGGATAGCCGCGATACTCGAGGATCCCTTTATCGCCATCAATGAAAGTGATCCGGCTCTTGCAGGACGCCGTGTTCATGAACGCCGGATCGTAAGTCATCAATCCAAAGTCGTCTTCAGATGTCTTGATTTGCCGCAGATCCATCGCCTTGATGGTGCCGTTCTCGATTGCGACCTCATACTGCTTTCCCGTGCGATTGTCGGTAATGGTTAAGGTGTTCGCAGCCATGGCGTGCCTCGTCTCCTGGTCTTTCGACTTGCGGTAGCGGAATGTAATGCAGATTAACTCTGAGGTGAGCCAGTAATCAAACTCGCAGGCTGCATCGCGGTGAAAGAACCAGGCGGGCTCCGGCGCGGCGATTAGAAAGTCGTCCAAACCAAAAGAAGAAATGGCCCGCCATACCGGCGGGCCATTCTCTTTCTCACCTGAGACTCCTGAATCAACGGTCGTTCTATTTCCGGGCGTTTTTGATTTCCCGTTCGGCCTGCTTCTTCGCGGCATTGGCCTCATTCGAACTCAAACCAAGGTTTTGCAATGTGCGACCCAGACTATCACCGGAAGCCAGGCCAGCCAGAATTGCGTTCCTCGTGACGTTTGGAAATCTCGAATTAAGATTTTGCTCAAGACGAGTAGCAGCCACATATTGCCCAAACTTCAGGTTAGGATTGATGGCTAGGGCCGCCTGATACCCGCTTCTGAGATCGTTTGCGTTTACGTGAAGCGTGTTCGCGATGCCGGGATGCTGTCGCAAGTCTTTGTCGGCTTGACGGCTGTTCTCCCCTGCCAACCGCGCTCGATCTAAACCAGCATCAGAGCGTCCATTCGAGCGATCTGAAGCATTTCCGATCCCGTCATCCGAGCGTCCACTGGATCGTCCCGAAGCGTTGCCGAGACCACGATCAACCCCAACTCCCGCTGGTGGGCCGCCGGCATTACCGGCGCCGCCGCCTGAACCACGTCCGCCGCCGCCGCCTTTGCCTTGGCCGAACGCCGTCGCCGTCAGGCTCAGTACGAACAAGCACACCATCGCAACATAAAACATTTTCTCAAACCGCATCTTCCTCATGGGATACCTCCAGAATTGCTAAATTTAGTACTGTCGCCAATTGAGCCGAGGGACAAGGGAGAGATGCTTAGTGTAGCAGAAAGGGTTCCTTCTTTCCGCAGCAGATGCTGAATGGACGGATAATGCAATCTAAAAACCATAATTAGGCAGGAAAACTGCCGCGTTGGTCGCTGAGAAGGATATTGTTCGTGGTCGTTGCTACCTCACACTCATCAGTTCGACGTCGAAGACCAGTGTAGCATTCGGTGGTATCGTAGGCGGCCGGCCCGCTTGGCCGTAGGCGAGGGCCGGGGGAATAGTGAGTTTTCGTCTGCCGCCGACTTTCATCGTCGCTATCCCTTCATTCCAGCCTTTGATAATGTCCGCGGTCCCTAGTTGGAACTCCAACGGCTGCCGGCCAGGTTTTCGCGAACTGTCAAACTCCGTTCCGTTTACAAGCGTGCCCGTGTAGTGAACCGAAACTGTTTGGCCGAGTTGCGGTGATGCTCCGGTCCCTTCCGTCAGGTCGGTGTATTTTAGTCCTGATGTCGTTGTAATTTCCGGACCGCCACTTCCCACCCGCTGCTTGATCAAATAACCGATGGCGGTCGCGGCAAGCGCCACCACAATAACGATTGCGATTATCCTGGCCTGACGATTCGAGCCCGTGGGCGGATTAGCTTTTGCTGCTGGATAAGGACCTTTGGGTCGTTTCTTAGCCTTATTAGTTTTTCGGTGTCTACTTTGCGGCAAGTGTGGGTGTCTCCTCTGAATGTACGGTCAGATTAGGCAACCTTTATATCCGGTTTCCGAAACAGGTTCAATCGTGCAGGCGGCACACGTAGCGATTCAGGGGAGTCTCGCTCTAAAGCACCTTTGCGTTTGGGTAATCCAAGGGTAAAATGCGAGCACTCGAACCCGTCCGGAAATTTCCCACAATTCGAAGGAGCCTGTATGAGCATAAGAATGCGACTATTGTTTTTTTTCGTCATCGCCTCAACTCTCTTTCTCGCCGGCATATTAGAAAGTC
>DASXQM010000030.1:0-17302 GCA_036507195.1 Pyrinomonadaceae bacterium
CGGAACGGGGAGCGGTAGCGACCTGGTCCGTGACCATTACAAATGAGCTTATTGTTACTGGACCCGGTCGCTGCCGCTCTCGGTTCTGATAAATGCTCGGTTCTTTTGGTTCTCGCGCGCCCTTGGCTCCCCTTGTCTCCTGGCGATTATCCCGTCTGGCCCTTACTGGTACAAGACGGGCATCCTGCGTAAAATGCTTTCTCAGGGAGTAATCATAAATTGAGCACCGCCGAACCTGCTTGTTACAGCACGCCCGAAGAATCCGGCCTGCGAGTCGAAACTCTTTCTTTCGATCGCATTCCTCATCAAACGCAGCTCTTTCTTGACTATCTGCGTGACCCCACAGAGTTGCGGGAGTTTTACCCCGCAGCAGTGCGGTTTCATCACGAGTTGCCGGCCCGAGCTCCGGAAGTTCTCGCGGCCTACCGGACCGATCGCGGTTCGTTATGCGACGCACTTCAGGACATGAATGCCGCATGGGGAGCGGGGGAAGAAACTCTTAAGAACATTCAACATTTGCGCGACCCGGATTGCCTGGCTGTCGTTTCCGGTCAACAGGCTGGTTTGTTTTCTGGTCCGCTCTACACGATCTACAAAGCATTGTCAGCGGTGAAACTCGCCGGCTGCTTGACGCAGCGCAACACTAAAGCGGTTCCCGTCTTCTGGATCGCGACTGAAGATCATGATTTTCCCGAAGTGGCGAAAGCAGAATTCATTGCCCGCGACTGCAAGTTGGCTCACGTGGAAGTTTCTCCGGATTTACACCGGGAAGGACAGCCGGTCGGCCGCGTTGTCATTGATAGTTCCATCGATGGAGTGGTCGAGCGACTGCTTGAACTACTTCCCAGCTCTGAATTCACACCGTACCTGGAGACTTTAGTGCGCGACACGTGGCGTCCCGGGTGCTCGTATGGCGAAGCGTTTGCGCGCATGATGACCTCACTACTTGGTCGTCACGGTTTGGTTCTGCTCGATCCGCTTGATCAGCGGCTGAAAGCGCTGGCGGCGCCACTGTATGCCAGTGCGGCGTTGCGGGCACCTGAGATTGCCACAGCCATCGAAGTGCGTAGTCGAAGACTTGTCGAGGCCGGTTACCACGCGCAAGTTACGCCTTCAGAGAATTCCTTTCCGCTCTTCATTCATGATGCCAGCGGCGCCCGACATGCGATGACTCGCTCCGACGACGGTAAGTACGCGACCAAAGATGCGGATCAGTCCTACACAGTTGAAGAACTCTCAAACCTCGCTTTAGCCCATCCGGAGCAGTTCAGTCCGAATGTTACGCTGCGCGCCGTAGTCCAGGATTATCTTTTGCCGACGATTGCCTATTACGGTGGCGCCGCGGAAATTGCCTACTTTGCTCAGACAGCTGAAGTCTACCGGCTGCTCGAAAGGCCCATCACGCCAATTCTTCCGCGCTCGAGCCTGACGATGATTGAACGGCACACCGGACGTGTGCTGGAGAGATACGGATTAACCCTCGCGGATTTGTTTGCCGGACCGGAAAGTGTCTTGAAACGTGTGGTTGAAGAACACCTTGGAGCAGAAACCGCGAAATCCTTCGCAAAGACGGAAGGCACGGTTAACAGTGAGCTTGATAGTTTGCGCGAGCAATTGCGCAGTATCGATCCGACCCTGGCGGACGCGCTCGAGACTGGGCGTCGTAAGATCAACTATCAGCTTGAAGGGTTGCGTACCCGATTTCATCGCGCGCAGATGACTCGAGACGAAGCGGCCCACCGGCAACTGCAGCGGGCGTTTGATCAACTATACCCGAATAAGGAACTGCAGGAGCGGCACATCAACATCACTTCGCTGCTGGCGCGCCACGGCCGCTACGTTATCGATTGGATTTACAACGCAATCAATATTGGATCCAACGAGCATCAGATTGTTTATTTGTAATCATTTGTAATAAGGGTCTTAGGTCTTGGGTCTTTTGGCCTTTGGTTTTTGGTCTTTGGGTTCTTTCCTTGTTGGAGGTGGCCCGTCTGTACTGAATCAACAAGACCCAAGACCCAAGTCCGTTAACAATAATGTCAATAATCAGAGTCCTTCCCGATCACGTTGCCAACCAGATTGCCGCCGGCGAGGTAGTTGAGCGTCCGGCTTCGGTGGCCAAAGAGCTGGTCGAGAACGCGATTGACGCGGGCTCAACTCGTATTGTGATCGACGTTGAAGCAGGCGGGCGCCGTCTCTTAAAAGTCTCAGACGATGGCGACGGAATGGTTAGGGATGACGCCATTCTGGCATTCGAACGACATGCTACGTCAAAGATTGGCAAGTCAGAAGACTTGAGTTCCATTAGCACGCTTGGGTTTCGTGGCGAAGCCCTGGCTTCAATCGCTTCCGTTGCGCGGGTAGAACTCACAACCACGACTGAAGCTGCCGCCGCGGCAACGCGTGTCTTAATCGAGGGCGGAAAGATGCGCGACGTCAAAGACGCGGCCCACCCGCGCGGGACTACCATCGCCGTCCGCGATCTCTTCTTCAATGTGCCTGCTCGCAGAAAGTTTCTGCGCTCCGAGGCCACTGAGAGTTTTCATCTGACCAATCTGGTGACTCACTATGCGCTCGCCCACCCGGAGATCGCTTTCACGCTAACAAACAATGGCCGCGAGGTCTTACGGGTCGCCCCCGCCAAAGATTTACGGGAACGCGCCTACCAGGTTTTTGGGGCGGAGTTTCTCGACAACCTGCTCGCAGTTAACGGCGGGCATCCGAAGGTTGCGCGTGTGAGCGGTTTTGTTTCTGCTCCGCGTGATCGACGCACCTCGCGCGATGCGCAGTACCTGTTTGTGAATGGCCGGTTTGTGAGAGACCGCCTGGTTTCGCGCGCACTATCTGAGGGTTATCGTGCCGTATTGCCGCACGGAGTTTACCCCGCAGCGCTTTTGTTCATCGAGATACCACTGGAAGAAGTGGACGTCAACGTTCATCCCGCAAAGACGGAGGTGCGGTTTCGGCGTGCGGCGGCAGTGGCTGATGCGGTGCGGGAGGCAGTGCGCGCTGCACTCGCCAGCGCCGGCTACGTCCGCGCTGATGCGAAGGAACAATCACAGCCCGAAGTTGATGAATCAGAGTCTGCTGGTTTTGTTAACGCGATGGCGGCAGCGGGAGAAGCGCCAGGTAGCGCGCCGGTTAATAAGGCGAGCTTCCAGATTGTTGGAACTGAAGAGCATCCAATATCGCGAGAAGCTGCGATTCAGTCGCGAATCGAATTCTCTTCATTGACGATCCGGAGCGAGGAAACCTTTGAGGAACTTGAGGAGCCTGCCGCATCGAAGTCGGATACAGCGCGCGACCTTAATGCGATCATGCGGGAGTCTGTCGCCTCCCAGGTGGTTTCTACGGACGCACCAATTACCACTGCCGAAAGCGCAACGTTCAATGTGCAAGGTCAATTGAATACTGGGACCGCGGGCGACTCGCTCGCAACCGGCGCGAAGCGCGAGCAGGTGTGGGGCAGTAATTCGATTGTTAGTGAAGCCGTACGCGCGGGGACTCAACTTCCACCGCTGAACTCCGCAGAGAGGTTCACGCGAGAAGTTTCCGTCGAATCGCTGTCGACTGACATTCGTCCTCTGGGTCAGCTCGACGAAAGCTTCATTATCGCCACTGACAACGAAGGCTTACTGCTTATCGATCAGCATGTAGCCCACGAGCGCATCCTATTCGATAAATACCGCGCACTCGAATCGACGCGTCTTGCCGAGTCGCAGCAGCTTCTAATTCCGGAAACGTTTGACCTGACGCCAGCGCAAGTGTCCATCTTCGATGTCATCGCGTCCGAACTTGAAAGCTACGGCTTTGAGCTAATGCGCCTGTCAGGTCGGACGGTTGCGATAAAAGCCGCGCCCGCAGATTTACCGGCCGGCGAAGCTCGCAACATGCTCGCGGAAATTCTTGACACAGTTGATGCGGAGAAAAAGGGTGCAGCACGCGAGACCCTGCGCGATGACATCGCCGCCTCGCTTGCGTGTCATGCGGCGATTAAAGTCAACATGCCGCTCTCGCCGGAGAAGATGCGCTGGCTGATCGACCGACTACTAAAAACATCCTCGCCCACCACCTGCCCCCACGGCCGCCCGGTGATCCTCCGTCTCGCCACGCGCGACATTCTCAAAGGCTTCCACCGGATTTAGTAATTCGCCAGCCCCGCCTCGGTGCGAAATACAGAACCGAGCGCGGTAGCGCCGGATGCTAGCGTCAACTCGCATAATGAGTCATAGCGGATAGGGTTGTAGCCAAGTTGAGTTTAGGATCCGGTCGCTACCGCTCACGGTTCTGTAAGGACAGCTTGTTTCCGAAGATTGTGGCGAGCCGGCAAACATTCAAGAAGGAACACAGTCAAAACAGAACCGAGTAGCTTTGCTCGTCTGCGACGCGCAGATAGCGAGATGAAACATGCCAAGAATAAGGGCTTTTCTGGCATGTTTCTAAGAAGCGCGGTAGCGCCGAAGCTAGCGTCAACTCGCATAATGAGTCGTAGCGGATAGGGTTGTAGCCAAGTTGAGTTTAGGATCCGGTCGCTACCGCGCACGGTTCTGTAATACCGCTGTTTCCTGAGTTGCTCACACAAGTCGCAACGCTCTGTTTTTCGCGGCGAGCCTTGGGTTAGAATGCCGACGCTCTTCACATGCACGACTACGTTTGTCCAAAAAGGAAACTCCATGCGATCTATCTTGTCCGTTCTTTTGATTACCTTCATTTTCGTTGTCGCTCCCGCCGCCGCTCAGAAGCGGAACATTACCGAAAAAGACTTGTTCAACTTCGTTTGGATCGGCGATCCGCAAATCTCGCCTGACGGCTCGCGTGTGGCGTACGTCCGCGTCACTGTCAACGACAAGAAAGACGGCTATAACACTTCCATCTGGACCGTTTCATCCGCCGCTGGCGAGACGCATCAATTAACAAGCGGGCCGCGCGATTCATCGCCGCGTTGGTCGCCAGACGGCAAATACCTCGTTTTTGTTCGCGTCACCGAAAAAGATGGACGACCGGACGTACCGCAGCTCTTCATGTTGGCAATGGCTGGTGGCGACTCCTTTCAGTTTACGACAGTTGCGCGCGGAGCAGCTCAACCACAATGGTCGCTGGATGGTAATACGATAGCGTTTGTTAATAGCGCTGGCTCCGAGGATCTCGCTAAACAGAAAGAGCTGCAGAAGGAAGGCCTACCAACTCCCGCGCCCGCGGCGCCGCAGCCCGATGCTTCCCCGGCCGGCAGTCCAGCTGAAACCAAAAAGGCTGAGGACAAACGAGAGAGCGACGTGCGCGTGATCACTCGGGCTATCTACCGATCGAACGGCACCGGCTATCTCGATCCAAAGCATCCGCAGCATATCTGGCTCATTACCGCGCCTCGCACCGCAGACGAAAAAGTGATGCCCCGACAACTCACGATGGGACGTTTTGCGGAGGACAATGTCACGTGGGCCAGAGACGGTTCGCAGATTTACTTCACCTCAGATCGAACGGATGAGCCTTACTACGACCTGGCAACGACCACGGTCTATGCCGTTTCTGTTTCAAGCGGGGAACCGACAAAGCTTACATCGTTTGACATGGAGGCCGGCGGTTTCACAGTGAGTCCGAACGGAAAGCAGTTCGCCTTCATCGCTTCTATTGGACGGCCCGCCAAGTCTTACCAGCAGCCCGATCTCTGGGTGATGGACATCGCGCCAAATGCCAAGCCGCGCAATCTTACGGAGGCTTTCGACTACGACATCGGCTCCGGACTCACCGGCGATAACAATGCTCCCCGCGCGGGCGCCGGCAATCCACCGATTTGGAACGCGAAAGGCGATAGCATTACCGTGGGTTACGCGAAGGAAGGCAGGCTGAACGTCGCATCGTTTGAAACTTCCAATGGTAAGCTCTCCGAGATAACAAACGGTAAACAGGCTATCACCAGTTTTCGCTCAACACCCGACGGCTCAAAGTTGGTTTACACGCTGTCTACTCCCACGCTGATTGGTGATCTTTACCTGCTTGATCGTCCAGGACGTAATTCGAAGCAACTAACCCATCTCAATGACGACTTGTTTGCGCATCTGAACCTCAGCGAGCCGGAAGAAATCTGGTATCAATCCTTTGATGGCAAACGTATTCAGGCGTGGGTACAGAAGCCGCCTGATTTCGATGCAAACAAGAAATACCCGCTGATTCTGAACATCCACGGCGGGCCTCACGCTGCTTACGGGTTCATATTCGATCATGAGTTTCAGTGGATGGCCGCGAAGGGCTACGTTGTGCTCTATCCCAACCCACGCGGCAGCACGAGCTATGGCCAGGATTTTGGCAATATCATCCAGTATAACTATCCCGGCGACGACCATAAGGATTTGATGGCCGGCGTTGATGAACTTATCAGGCGCGGCTATATCGACGAGAACAGACTGGGTATCACGGGAGGCAGCGGCGGCGGAGTTCTCACAAACTGGGCCATCAGTCACACCACGCGTTTCCGAGCCGCCGTCTCTCAGCGCGACATAGCCGACTGGAGTGATTGGTGGTACACGGCGGACTTCACACAATTCCAGCCGTACTGGTTCAAAGGCGCGCCGTTTGAAGACGCTGATTTCAGAACGCGTTCACCGATCACTTACATCGACAAAGTTATTACGCCGCTGATGCTGATTCTTGGCGAGGCGGATTGGCGCACGCCTACGAGTGCCGGAGGCGAACAGATGTTCCGGGCGCTCAAGTATCGGAAGATCCCTACTGTCATGGTGCGCTTCCCCAATGAATCACACGAGCTCTCGCGCTCCGGCCAACCCTGGCATCGCATCGAGCGCCTGCAGCATATCGTCGGCTGGTTCGACAAATGGTTGCTGGGAGTTCCCAAGCCTGAATACGAAGCCGGGCAGTAGTGTCCGGCAAGGCGAAACCAGTGTCCGGCAAGGCAAAACCATTAGGGACATGGAGGCCATACTAAATACCCCAGAGTCCAGCCCGTCCGAGTCAGATGGATTCTTTGTATTCTTCCAGATTCTCCTGAATCTTGTGGAGCAGGCGGGATTTGAGAGTGTTGGATTTGAGTTGCTCCAGGGGAACAGGCTGCCATTTGCCTGGTATCAAAACCTGCGAGTCGATGAAGGCGTCGAGCGCTTCTTGTAAACCGTCAATCTTTATCTTGCCTTTCACAGCGATCACTTCTTCAATGATAAAAGTCACTGCATCGCCGGTTATGCGGTGCCGGTGATTGATGATTGCTGATCTTTCCTGCAGCGTTTTCAGCACGGAATCAAGCGGCTCGCCCACCGCCGCAACCAGTTTCAGGTAACACTCCTGAAAATTCTTAACGTGCGAAAGGCGTGCCGGCGTCAATTTCAAATCTCTTTTGCCAACGTAGGAAGCGGCCATGATCTGGCAGAAAACCTCCGCCGCCATAAAAGCGCTTTCGTCGTCGATCCGGCCGATCGTTTGCGCCACATAATAGGCCGGCAACATCCTCAGGAGGTTACGGATGAGAAACAGGGGCTGGTGCGTAAAGCCGTCAGGAAGTTTTTCAATACCGCGGGACACTTTCAGATCTTCAAAGTAGCTCAAGGCCCGACGAAACTCCTTAATCTCCTTTTGAGCTTTTTGCATGAGTTGCTCAATTTGTTCGGGAGTGAAGCCTATCCGCCAGAGAATGCGATAGTCGCTTTCGTTCTCGAAAGCGACGTCGAAAACGCGCAGACATTCAACGTCTTTGAAAGTAGGCAGGTTTTCCTTCACACCCGAGTCGATGAACGCCATGGCTTGAGCAAACGTTTGCACAATCAAGCGGGCCCAGTATCGCTGTTCAGTCAGCGAAGCAGAATACCGATCGACATCCTTGTAGCGATATTTATCGTGCTTGGCGGCAAACTGCCGGATAGATCCGTAATCAAGAATGGCCCCGCTCGCCAACATGTTATCTCCGTCCCAGGCTAACCAGTTGAAGATGTATTCCTCCTCCAGCAAGGCTGCCATCTTTCCGTAAGAGCGCGCCAGGTAATCCAGGGCCTTCGTGTACCTGGCGCTACCTTCACACGGTATCTGCCAAAACCCATTCTTAACTTCGCGCTCGATGAAGTAATCTACCGAAGCCTTAAGTTCCGCGTGCCGGCCTTGCTTGAGATAGCGAAAGATGTGTGCGGGCCTGATGAGATTCGGAGCGCTTCTCACGCCAATTGCCGTGCCGTCAGGAAAACCAATGACCGCCAGGCAACGCTCGGTGGGAATGCCTTGCCGGTAGAAAATCTCGGACATAACTGCCGTCCCCAACATCTCGTCGAGCTCCGCCAGGCCTGATGAATAACCATAGCTTTCATCGCCGGTTTGGACGGCTCCGTCTGCTTGCTGTGCCCCCGGACTCAAGATGGTGGCGCCGGTTCCGCGACTGGAAATATCAAACGTCAGGGTGCTGGTTCGCAAGCCATTCCAGATGCTGCGACCATCTCCGGAAGTCTTGCCCTGTTTGTTGGTGTGCTGGGTTTGCAGATAGCGAGTGGCCATGTAGGGCCGTGGCTTCACCGTCTCAATTGGGTATTTCTTCCCCAGCTTTAAATCGTATTCATTGATGATTTGAAGCGAAAAAGTTTCGAGGATGGTCTGTTCGAGTTCTTTATTAATGGTGAGCGGATGGTCCGCGCAGATCAGGCCCATCTCCCGGGCGAGAGGGAAATTAAAGTAGAGGACACGACCATGCGGGCGGTAACGCGCCTGGTAATCGATGTAACCATCCGGACTAACGTCCCGCCAGGGATGTGTGCCGTCTAGTTCTTTAAACTTCTCATACATAATGGCGGCGTTTATGAGAAGGGCCCAACCTGATAGAGTTGTAGAACCGAATGATGTGAGAGTCAATCAATATTTTACGTACTGCGGATTCGATTAAACGCGCGAACGCTATGGAACGTTCGTTAATCACCGCCTATCGGAACCTTTCGTTTAGAAAGCGGACTTGTCTGCCTGCGTCGGAGGGGCACAAGTGCGGTTCGGGCTTAGGCCTACCTTTAGAGCTCCGCAAGTGTTTCCATTACCTGATTGAGGTCGGATAAATCCAATGCGAAGGCGTCGGGATTGCACGCGAGCAGTGCTTCATCAGTATAGAAACGACCGCTGCCGACGGCGAGTGAGCGTGCTCCGAAGTGCTGGGCACACTCGATGTCATTTGGTGTGTCCCCGATCACAATGAACTGTTCCGGCGTGAGGTCCAATTGCAGATGCTTGCGGATGCGATCGGCTGCGAGCGCCGGGAGGTCGCGGCGATCGTGTGATTCGTCGCCAAACGCACCCGGTAGCGGAAAGAATTCAGCCAGGCCCACCAACTCCATCTTGAAATAAGCGGCAGGTTCGATGTTGCCGGTTACCAAAGCCGACTGGTAACGCGGATGATCATTGACAGCCTGAAGCACCTCGCGCACGCCGGGCAGAACTTCGAAAAACTGATCACCGTTTCCAGTGGCTTTGCGCATCGCCTCCATGTAGCTCTCGCGAAGGTGAACAATGCGCTCGCGAATGTCTTCATGAGTGAAGCCCTCGTGCTTTAGCGCTTCACCTACTATTTGCAGGTCAGTCATGCCGGACACTTTCATCTGTGGTAAACGACCGGCGGTGCCAAAAACCTCTTCAAGCATCGGGACGGTGTAATCCTTGAAAGCTCCGGCCCGCACGGAACGGATCAGCGTGCCGTCAATGTCCCAGAGGAGGATACGCAAGGATGAAAGAGGAGTGACAAAGGATGAAGGATGAGGGCTGAAGGATGAAGAAGACTTTACTTTGGTTTGAGCTGCGTCAGCCTGCTTCGGAGAGTATACCTGGAGCGGCGCGGTGGCGGGCCTTGTTTCATCCTTCATCCCTCCGCCTTCATCCTTTGCTTGTTCCTTCATCCTTCATCCTTCCGCCTTCATCCTTATTCGATTACCGCTAACACATCACCGGCGTTTACCGTCGCGCCTTCTTCAGTCTTAACCGAAACAACCACGCCGGCTTTTGGGGCTTTCATTTCGTTCTGCATCTTCATCGCCTCAACGACGACTACACCTGCGCCTGCTTCGACCCGCGCACCCGCCTCCACGAGCACGCGAACAATCTTCCCGGGCATTGGTGAAATAATCTCGGCCGCGCCCGGCTGGTGTGCGCCGGAACTCTGTGCGCTGCGAAGACGCTTGGGATCAATAATCGATACATTATGGTTCTGGCCGCGCAGTACCACTTCAAATCTTTGGCCCGGATCGCGCTTGCGCTCAACTCTGCATTTGTAGACATGCGATCCACTCATCAGCAGATATTCTCCGCGCGCCAATTCGCGAACCTCCAGATCATAAGGTCGCCCGTCAACTTCAACGACGGCGGCCCCGCTCGCGAGATCGAGCAAGACTTCATGATCCGTTCCTGACAATTGAGCCTTGAGTTTCATCTGGACTAATCGCCCCCTTGCAAAATACCAGCTGCGGATTTGCGCTGATAACGCGGATCAGATCAAGAAAGAAGGACAACTTAGAAAAGTTTTTCAGATTCGAGTAATGCGCGTTAATCCGCGCCCAATGGCTAAAATCCAAAGTCGTTACTTCCCAAACTTCTTTCCCAGGGCGTTCATTGATTGTCTGGCTCCTCGTAACGCCGCGCGACCGGACGCCTTCCAGCGATTCTGGCTGTCTGCCGGAGATTTGGTTTTGAAGGTTTCTTCCCTTCGCAAGGTCGCGTAATGAATAGCGGCGGCAATAACAGCGATGTCCTGTAGTACCTGATCCTTCTTGTCACTCTCTCCAGGTGCAGTACTGCGACCACTGTTGCGCCTTTCATTGAAACGCGATATGAAGCCCGTATCCAGTCGGCCCGACTGGAATTCCTTATCCCGGACAATTTCGCGGAAGAAGGGAAGCGTCGTCTTGATGCCCCCGACCTCATACTCATTGAGCGCGCGGCGCAACCGATCGATGCTCTCGCTTCTCGTGCGTCCCCACGCGGCAAGTTTGGAAATCAGCGGATCGTAGTGAATCGAAACCTCGGAGTTGAGTTCGACGCCGCTGTCGTCGCGTATTCCCGGTCCGTAAGGAACTTGAAGGTAGGTAATGCGTCCGGGGGAGGGAAGGAAGTTGTTATCAGGATCTTCTGCATAGACGCGACATTCGATTGCATGCCCGTGCCAGCGAATTCCTTCCTGACTAAAAGTCAAATGAGCTCCATTGGCAACCGTAATCTGCTCCCGAACGAGATCGATTCCAGTGACCAATTCGGTTACGGGATGTTCCACCTGAAGCCGGGTGTTCATTTCGAGAAAATAGAAATCGTGAGTTTCGCCGGCTACCAGAAACTCCACCGTGCCCGCGCCAACATAATTCACCGCGCGCGCGAGCTTAACGGCGGCGGCGCCCATTGCCTCACGGAGTCTGGCATCATTAATTGGCGAGGGGCACTCTTCGATTACTTTTTGATGGCGGCGTTGAATGGAGCATTCGCGTTCGCCGAGGTGCACAACATTTCCATGGCTATCGGCAAAAACTTGTATTTCGATATGCCGCGGACGGGCGATGGCTTTTTCGAGATAGACCGATGAGTCGCCAAAAGCCGCCGCCGCTTCGGATTTCGCGTTGTCGAAACCCGAGCGCAACTCTGCAAAGGACGCCACCAGCCTCATGCCTTTGCCACCGCCGCCGGCAGAAGCCTTCAGCATCACTGGATAACCAAACTGTTCCGCTGATTCTTCAGCCTGCGCCAGGGATTTCAAAGGGTCGATCGTGCCCGGAACGATTGGCACGCCGGCTTCGAGCGCTGCCCGTCTCGCACTCGTCTTCGATCCCATCACGTCCATCGCTGCCGGGTTTGGTCCAATAAAAACCAGGCCCGCTTTCGCTACCGCCGTCGCGAAATTCGCGTTTTCGGCCAAAAAGCCATAGCCCGGATGAATCGCTTCTGCTTTCGTTGATTTCGCCGCCGCAATGATTGCAGGAATGTTCAGGTAGCTCTCAATGGATGGAGCCGGCCCAATGCAAACTGCTTCGTCGCAAAGTCCGACATGAACCGACGCAGCATCAGCTTCAGAGTAGACGGCGACTGGCGAGATTCCCAGGTCGCGGCAGGCGCGAATTATTCGCACGGCGATCTCGCCTCGGTTGGCAATCAGGATTTTATTAAACATATACCGGCGGTTAATCGTCAGTAGTTTCCCCAAGTGATGAGTGATGAGTGATGAGTACTGAGTACTGAGTACTGAGTAAGAACCGAACCCGTTCTTATTTACTCACTCATCACTCATTACTCAGGACTCAGTACTCAGGACTCAGTACTCAGTACTCAGTACTCATCACTCATTACGTCATCCCTTGCTTGTCAGTCTTGGCTCTGTAAACAAAAACGCCCTGCAGAGTATACAGGGCGTCGTTATATGCAGAAACCAGCTAAGTCTTTAGGGTTGACTTTTTTGTGTAGCGTATGTGGTACTGCTCCCACGCCGAGGAGTTTCAGAGACCTTATAAGTCACACCGTCAATGACGATCAAATCATCTCCGGTACCCGAGATTTTGTCGGCGCCCGGGAGTCGCGGAGTGTCAGAGAACTTATGAGTCACACCGTCAATGAGGATCTCATCATCTTCGGTATTCAGGAGTTTGTCGGCACCCGGAAGCCGCAATCCGTAATTTGTGAATGTGATACCGCCGCTGAGCGTCTCCTCTGTGGCGAGAGGCATCGAGGCGTTAAGGATAACAGCACCGCGAAGTGGCCGCGGTTTTTTAGTAGGCACGGCAGCCACTTCTGAGTTGACTGTGTAGCCCGAGGCATCGATGTTTTTGAGTGCCGCGGCTAGCGATCCATCCGCGTCCGGCAAGCTATTGAGATCTCTGAGATCGCTGGGCAGAGTGCCAAACTTTTCACGGTACTCATTGAGCGCGCGATCGATTCTGTGAATGTTTGCGTTGGTTCCCGCCTCGATGCCCCATCCCCGGTGCTCCAAACGTGTCGGCACAGTGATTCCAATCAGAATCAGGATCAGTAAAGGAACCGTCGCCGAGGCCAGGTAGCCATTGCGCGCATAGCGTTGTCCGCAGAAACGCGACGGCTGCGCAAGCATCGAGCGATAAAGTTTTCTGCTCCCGAAAAGAACGAGTATCGTAATCGGAATCATTATCCACTTAAGACGCCAGGCGGCGGTTTCGCCCGCGGCGAGCCATAGCTTCCAATCAAAAGGGATCATCGAAAAGGCCGCCAGGCTCGACTTAGCACCACGGGCGGAGACTTGGGCCAGGGCAATGATTGTTTGGGTCAGGAACACGAGAACCATCAAGGTTCCCGTCACCGCCAGCACGAGCGCGCGTGCGTACGACGGCAGTTCGCGGTCGGGTCGTGGAAGAGGTTCGCCAACGGGTTGGGCGCCGCAAGACTGGCAGCCATCGCTTGGAACACCGTTCGACTTAACACCGCAGCAGGGGCAAATGGTCACGTTGTTTTTAACCTCAAACAATGAAAGCAGATATCGATTGAATGTCGTCGGGGCCTGGCGCACCCAGGCACCGCCTGTAGGGGACCAGTATGTCTAGCCGGCTTTGTGTACTAGCGGCTGCTCGGCGCGTCTTTCAGGCCCGGAGTTAGATGCAGAAACTGCGGGTTGTGTCTCTTCTTCCCCCGATTCAGTCTTTAGCCTGGTTAACTCATACCACGTGTGATACATGCGATGAGCGAAGGTCCAATATGAGCCCACCGCCAGTACCCAGAGGACTGCCGGCATTCGATTAGCGAAGAAATTGGTCGAACCCGGATGAGTACTTAAGGCGCCAATAATAAAAAGAACCACCCGCTCTGGACGTCTTAGAAAGCCTACATCGCACTTGGGAATAAGGCTTTCGGCACGGGCGCTCGCGTAGCTTACCATAACTGAACCCATTAGTCCTGCGCCCGCAAGAAAAACGTTAAGGGTGGAGTGAAACTCCGTGTCGCGCGCGTAAAAGACCATCAAACCGACGAAAACGACCATGTCGGAAAGCCGGTCGAGCGACGAATCCAGAAACCCGCCAAACCGCGTCACCCGTCCCGATAACCGCGCCACCTGCCCATCCAGCATGTCAAAGAGATTAGCGACAATAAGAACAATCCCGGCCCAGAAGAAATATCCGAAACCAAAAAGCAGTCCCGAGCCGACGTTGATGGCGACGCCGATGACGGTGAGAATATTGGGATTGATATGCCCGTAGGCAAGCCAGCGCACCATCGCATCGATGATTCTTTGCGCCCCGCGGCCAATAGCACCCACAAACATTTTTTGGTTGAATTCTCCTCTAAGCCATTATGCCCAAAAGCGTCGAGCTTTGTCAGTACCGGGCAGTGTGTCAGTTTCGTTGAAGCTGTCCGATAAACTTTGGTTTGTCGCGGCGCAACGATCCGTTACAGAACAGGGAGCGGTAGCGACCTGATCCTACACTCAACTGCGATTCACGATTCGACTGCAGAAGGCGACGGGACGAGTTGAGTGCTTGCATCAGGTCGCTACCGCTCCCTGTTCTGTAACGGATCTTCGCGCTGCGACAAGCTAAAGCTTATCGGACATCAAATGAAACCATTACTCAGTACCAGGTATCGCATCGTGAATAGTGGTTAAGCGTCTAATCTCGAAGTTGCGCGCTCCGGCGGGAGTGCGAACCAGAACTTCATCGCCTTCCTCTTTGCCCATTAAGCTCTTACCAACAGGCGACGTCGTGGATATCAAACCTCCTTGCGGATCGCTCTCTTCAGGGGTAACCAGGCGATACGTCACCTCCTCGTCCTTCTCAGCGTCAAACAAGACCAGCGTCGAGCCGTACCCCGCTTTGTCGCGTGAGATTTTCGAGACGTCGATCGATCCAATCTCACTGATTCGCTGACGTAACTCTACGATGCGCGCCTTGACCACGTTTTGCCGGTCAAGGGCCGCGCGATACTCGGAGTTTTCGCGCAGGTCGCCAAATTCAAGCGCGCGCTTAATCTCTTTCGGAAGATGCACGCGCAACTCAGATTCAAGCTCGTCCAGCTCCGACTGAAGTTTTATTTTGATATCGGCTGACAACTAAGCCTCACTTTCACACATTAGACCTGGCGGTGATACCTGGCTTCATCAGGCGCGCCAAAAGAGATTCCGGTGTCGCGTGCGGTTCGCACAAGCTGGCCTTCGGCGGGCACCGTCTTTACGTTAGCGATCGCTTCGCAGATCGGAACCGTGATGACGTCACCTGCCTGTAGCGCCACCATCACTCCCCGTTTTCCCTCCACCAGAGCTCGGACGGCGCAAGATCCGTAATTTGTTGCCAGCATACGATCAAAAGCGTTTGGCCGGCCACCTCTTTGCAGGTGTCCCAGCACCACACAGCGTGTTTCTTTACCGGTGAGGGCCTCGAGTTCCCTCTGGCAATAAGTTCCGATTCCACCAAGCCGCGGCGCATGTTGGCGGTCTCCCTTGTCCTGGTAGATGAGTTCATGACCCGTTTCCAGCGCTCCTTCAGCAACCACGACAATACTGAAATTCGACCCAGCAGCATCGCGCGCGTGTACTCGGTCTGCTACTGACTGCATGGTGAAAGGAATCTCCGGGATGAGAATTACGTCCGCGCCACCTGCGATCCCGGAATGCAAAGCGATCCAGCCGGTATGGCGCCCCATTACCTCAAGAATCATTACGCGTTCGTGTGACTCTGCCGTAGTGTGCAGGCGATCGAGCGCATCGGTTGCGATATCTAGTGCGGTGATGAATCCGAATGTCAGTTCCGTGCAGGCGAGATCGTTGTCGATAGTTTTAGGAACACCAACGACTGGAACTCCCAAGCGGTCAAACTCCGCGGCGATGGCCAGAGTTCCTTCGCCACCCAGCGTGACCAGCGCATCGATACCGAGGCGTTGCAGATTTTCGACTGCCTCGTTGTAGACGGCCTGTGGCTTTGAAACCACTCCTTCCGCGTTGCGTTCGACAAACTTGCCGCGATTGCGGGTTCCGAGGATTGTTCCGCCGCGCGGCAGCAAGCCGCGAACATCGGCAGCAGTGAGTGGACGTGTCTGGGTCTCGCCCAGCAGGCCCTCGAAGCCATCTTCAATTCCGATAACCTTCAGTCCGTATTGTCCGGTGGCTGTAGTCACAACGGCGCGAATTACGGCATTGAGACCAGGAGCATCACCGCCACCCGTCAGTATTCCAATAGTGTTATACATAAAGTTCGAATAGTTCAGAGTTCAAGCTTTAGCTTGCTGGCATCAAAGCCGCAACCTAAAGGTTGAACTCTGAACTTCTGGTCCTTTTCCCAGACTAGATTGGGGTATTGAACGTCAAGAGTAATGGAGAGGAGTACAGAGTTCAACTTTTAAGTCGAGGGTTTTCCATTCATCATTTTTCAATTGCCATTTGTCATCGTCCAAAAGGTTCTCTCCATGCCGTTTAGATAGGGCACTTGTGCCCCGCGGCGCGAGGCGGACAAGTCCGCTTTCTAAACAATGGCCGAGGCGATGGCAATTGAAAAATTTGAAATCTTAAATGGAAAATCCATGCTTTCTCCAGCCAGGAATGTCTGATTTACCTTTGCAGCCTCCCCCACGACTCGAGACCTTACCAAAGTTGGTGGTTGACCCTTCGCGGGAGGCTCGCGTAGCATGTGAAGAGATTGCCAGAACCCCCTACTGTTGCAGTTTTCGACATTAGTTTTTTCGGAACTGAGGCGTTTGCAGCTTGGAAATAGACGACGACGCAAAAGAGATCGTTCGGGAAATCGGAACGGCGATTAACGAGTCGGTAGAAAACTCACCACAGGTGGCCGAAGCAATCGAACGACTTCGAGATGCAGGTTATGAGATGGAGTTGACGTTACGGCTGGAAATCGGCTTGCGGCCTCATGCAGGCGAAGAAACAGGCGAAGCAAGTCTCGAACTAACAGATGAAGACGTGCAAGTACTTCAGCGGATGAAGATCCGGATAGATCCTGAAGAAAAACTTTAAAGGCTTTTTGGAGGACCAAAGAGAAATGGCCCAACCGCTTAAGTAAAAGCGGCGGGGCTTTTTGCTGAAACGTGAAGCCATTTTCCAGCACCGCACGCTGCCACTCCACTTCGCAAGACGGCGCTCAACTACAGAACCGTGAGCGGGCCGGGGTCCCCGGCGCGGCAGCCGCGCTGGGGTGGTGGTAGCGACCGGATGCTACGCTCAACCTCACCGGAGTTAAGTAGATCAAATCCAACAAGATACGACCATTGAATTGATCAACGTTGGGACAGTGGAGATTTCTCATTTTTCATTCGCGGATTCAATTTTGAAGTGTCGCTGGCTTCCTATCAGAACCGTGAGCGATAGCGACCGGATGCTAGGCTCAACCTCCATCGG
>DASXQM010000031.1:0-17613 GCA_036507195.1 Pyrinomonadaceae bacterium
TTGCACTGAAAGCAGATCGGAAATTTTCTCGCTGTACTGCTCGCCCCAGAGCTGCTTGTTGTCGCGCACATCGACCAACTCGGTGCTGATAGTCAGATTGTCGCCGCGCTGCAGGATGCGGCCGGTGAGAACTGCGCGCACACCCAGTTCTTTCCCCGCGGTCAGCGGATCGGTTTCTTTGCCTTTGTATCGAAAGACAGAACTGCGCGCGATCACTTTCAGATTCGGAAGCTGTGTCAGACTGTTGATGATGCTCTCAGTTACGCCGTCTGAAAGATATTCCGAATCAGGATCGTGATTCTGATTGACGAACGGCAGCACCGCGATCGATTCAATCGCGACTTCCGTATCGCGTGCATGAAAATACCATCGGACAAGAATCGCACCGACCACAATCATCAGGACTACGATCGCTGCAATCAATTTGTGCCGTTTGATGCCGGAGATAAGGTATTCCGCGCTTGATGCTGGCGTTGAAAGTGATGTCGATGGGATGCTGGTGCTTGCGCCGAGGCTTTGCTGAGACGAGTTCTCAGTCGCCGGTGCCCCGGTCACGTCCGTCTTTGGCGGCGGAGGCACAGTGGTATCAAACGCCGCTCCTGCCAACTCGCGGCGCAACTGTTTCAATTCAATCGCGACTTCTTTGATTGATTGATATCGCTCCTCAGGGTCTTTTTCGAGACAACGCCGCACGATCCTTTGTAAGTCTGACGGAGCAGACGGATTGAGATCAGAGATAGTCAGCGCTGCTTCATAGATGACCATGTGCAGCGACTTAATGACGGAATCGCCTTCGAAAGGTTTCTTGCCGGTAGCCGCTTCAAACAGGATGCAGCCGAATGAAAAGACGTCAGAACGCTGATCGATCTCTTTCGTTTTGCCCTGGGCTTGTTCCGGCGACATGTAACCGACCGTGCCCATCACAGTCCCGGGGCTTGAGTGCTGCGGTATCACGGCGGTCGCTATTTCACTCGAATCACCACCAGGCATGGGCCGTTGCTCGATCAATTTCGCGAGACCAAAATCAAGAATCTTCGCGTGACCCTCACGCGTAATCATGATGTTGTCGGGTTTGAGATCGCGATGAACAATTCCCGCGCCGTGAGCTTTTGCCAGACCTTCGGCTACGTGTTGCAGATAGCGCAAGAGCTTTGACATCTCTGTCTGTTTGCCATGAATCAGTTCCCGTAGCGTGCGGCCGTCGATAAACTCCATGGCGATGAAGTTCACACCGTCACTCTCGCCTATTTCATGGATGGTGGCGATGTTCGGATGATTGAGTGCAGCAGCAGCCTGCGCCTCTTGAATGAAGCGCCGCATTCGATCTTGATTGGACGCAAGGTCACCGGGCAATATCTTCAATGCCACTCGACGCCGAAGTTGCGAATCTTCCGCCAGATACACTTCGCCCATCCCGCCCGCGCCGAGCTTCGAGCGGATTTCGTAACGGCCAAGTTTTGTACCTACCGGTATCGAAATTCTTAGGCCAGTTCCGGAGAGCATTGATGAAGCCTGTTAATCTTAGCCTCATTGGTCTCAACACGCGAGTTGTATAGCCACCCAACTTGGATCGAGAAGAATAACTTTGCCGAGCAATTATGAAAACGCTAGGCTCTCCTGCTCCTTCGCCATTCTCACGCGACCCATTGAGTTAACCTCTGGTCCGAAGTTGGGCACTAAATCGGCACTAAAATCTGCCTATCAAAAATGACGACTAACTGTGTACTTGGTCCAACGCTGGATGAGATAGTTCAGGGCAACGTCATAGTGGGTTAAAGGCTCGCCAGCCACCGTCATCTACTGACCCGGTCACGCGCAGCTCTTTTCCTGACTCATGATCCCACACAGCCTCAAACTCGAGACCATACTGTACCCGGAATTACCCAGCACATCCGGGCGACTTCGTTCGTTTGAGCGTCTCAGACACCGGCATGGGAATGGACCAGGAGACCAATAAGAATCTATTCGGACTTGAAAGGAAGCAAGTTTCAGCAGAAAGTCAACATGGTCCAGCTCTTTGAGGATTTGAGCAAATCTTTCGATCTATCTTTTACCACGAAGAGCGAGGGCCAGTGCGGCGAGCGTGTTTCGTAACCTAATTAGGGCGTACTCAGGCTTCTTCTTCGAGCAAAGCACTGCCGAGCATCCTCTGTTCCCCGATGGAAATGCGGAAAGCGAAGGCGGTCAGCAAGAGAAGCAGGATCAGCCCCGGCATCGAAAACGCAGCGTACCATTCGGCGAAATCGAAGGAAGGCGGGACCGCGAAGAGCACCAACTGGAAATAGCGCATGCTGATCGCGGCCAACAGCCCGAAACGGGTGACCACCCAGGCAATGATCGCCGCTGTTAGAAACGCAACCGGCAATTCCAGCCGGGTATTCTCTCTCCCCATATTTAAGAGAGTTTCAACAACCAGCAGGGCGGTTACCGCCAGCGCCGGCCTGCGCAACACCAGGCGGAACACAAAGTAGAGTGAGATGGGCAAAAGAGCCATCCCGACAGCAGGGATGTGGACGCCAAACAGGTATTCCAGGGGATTAGTAATAATGATTTGGTCGAATCCCCCGAAGGAGAGCGGCATGGTGGTCTGGCCCTGAAAGGCAAACCAAGTGGGCAGGGCGTTCATCACGTGCGTCAGCAGGGCCAGGCAGACGCCGGCGATGGCTCCGATCAGGATGTCGCGCCCGACTCGCGGGTCGCGTAGTCGCCCTTCCATCAGGCGGGCCCAGCCGATCATCAGCTCCGGCAGGCGCCGCCGGAAGTAGGGCTCGAGCGCGATGTAGAGCAGCCAAAGAAACCCGCTGTAGAACAGAGCCTGGGCGACCGCCTCGAAAAAACTCTTCATGACCCAGCGTGCCGGATCACCGGCATGATGGGCGGCGACCACCCAGGAAAGAATCGCGGCGGTGAAAATAAACTGAGCCAGGCGAAACGCGCCTTTGCGATCTCCCCGCCCTTGTCGCAGGTTGCTCCGCGCAAGAAAGGCTGCCGAAAACGCCAGGAAAAGTACGACTACAGCTGTGACGGTTCGGGTGTCGCCCGCGGACCGAGCCGGGTCGGAAGGGTCACGCGAGATGAGCCACTGCGGATCGGACCATGGACCCAGCAGTTCGAAGTGAACCAGCTTGCCGCGAAAAGCCGCGGCGCTCACAGTCAGGGGCATATCCGGTAACTCCGGCACCGTGCCGGTCCATTCCGCTCGCTCGTCGAAGGGCGAGGGCGGCACCTGCGCAGGCTCCCGCTTCTCGAACCGCGCGGGATCCAACCCGGCTTGTTGGAACAAGGGAGCCCAGTCGAATGCAGTGAGCGCGGTTGGTGATTCTTCCGTCTGGGGCGGCACGGCACGGAAACGCCGCAGTCGTCCCTGTGTGTCCGTCACCAAATTGACCATGCCGCTTAGAACCTTTCTCTTTGGTCTCACTGATTCCCTCACCTCGATCTAGTGCTCTCCCATAATAGACACCAAACAGACACCAAACGCGATTCCGGATCAGGGATGGTGTTTCAAGTCGGAACCTCTGCCGTGTTAAGAGACGCGGACCCGACGCCGCGTATAACGCGTAAACGTTTTTTGCCCTCTAAAACATAACCTAGCGGCTAGAGAAGTCACTCATACGCTTGAATTTAGATCAGTGCCCATCCGTGTTTATCTGTGACTAATTCTCACCTCTGATCTCGCTCGTCGGCGCTAATGGGCACCTAAGTTCTTCTTATTCGATTACAACTCGATCAGTCTTTCCTCTCCCAAAGGTTTCAGGGTGGTACATCTCTTCCGCCTTGGCGGGTGGTACAACAAACAGGCCAGGTGTGGTCGCACGCGCCACGTAGGAATAGTTGTAAGCGCCTTCCCATAACAATGCGGTGAATGCCTCAGCTCGTTCGTCGCGCAGGTTCTGATGATCGAACCAAACTGATCGCCAGCGCCCCCAGCCATAACCAACCGATCTACTGCCGTACTCGCCAACGCCAGTTGGTCGTTCATCTTCAGGCATGGCTTCAGTAGTCGCCAGCACTGGATTGAGTGATTCAAGACCAGCGGGCATGGGATCGACCAGGGCCACATGATAGCGGCGTCCGGGAGCAACCATCGTTAGGCGTATGCGCACTCTAGCGCCCGCCTTGATGTACCAGGTTCCGTCGGCGTCGCGTTTCACGTCGTCGGGTTTATCAATCGCTTCGTAAGTGCGTTCGACGGTGAAGCCGTAGTCAGCGGCCTTCAAGTTGAGATCTTCAGGCGCGTAGTTCATCCCAATGCGATAGTAAAGCCGGCCATCGCCAATCTTGCTCATCACCAGATTCTGAGTAGTAGCTTTGCTCGCCAGATAACTCATTGGAACCTTCAACTCTTGTCGATCAGTCGAGCGCCCCTTGAATTGTTGCTCGCCGGCGTAGGCCTCACCGAGCCAGACGCGTGTGACAAAGTTAGGAGTAACTTTCTCATAAGTGTTGAAGTAACGATCAAGCGCCAGCAGAATGAAAACATTCTCCTGCGTGTTTTTCCAGCGACCTTTTACGCGATGTCCCAGCAAGCCGCGCACGAGCTTCGGAATCAGATCATTTTGCGGCTGATCTCCGATGAGCGCTTCGAGGATGACGCCATCGGCCCGGCGATTCGAATTCAGAATCAGGTAATCGCCATCGTCGTATGAGCAGACGAAATGAGCAGTGCCTGCGGTTTCAGAAACGCGATTCCCGAGCAGCCGGCGCATCGCCGCAACCTCCGCCGCCGCATCTTTGTCGGATGACAACACCGAAAGCAGCCAGCCAACTGACTCCAGCGAGAGCTTGTCTAAACCCGCTTCTGCGATCAACTTACGCGCGCGCGCCGGATCGCGGTCGTCCATCTGAGCGCGGACATAAAGTGAGTAGGCCATGATCGCGTGCCGGGTACTTTCGTTGTAGTGCTTGGGAATGTGCGACTCAATTGACTGAAGGTATCTTTGCGACTCTTCGAACATGTCGTTCGGGACCGCAAAATTCTTTTGCTTTGCCCGCGCGAGCGCATGAGCCACGTGGATGCTCAAATAAGGCCAGGACTCGTCGCCCTTCCGCCAGAAGCCAAATCCTCCGTCATCGTTTTGCATTCCCTGGAGCGTCTTCAGATCTTGAACGACTGCGGCTTCAATCTCTTGCGGTGTGGCGAGATCGCGATTCTTGAAAGCGGTTAGAACATCGCGGAGGGCGGCCACCGAAATAATTCGCGAGGCCAGCTGCTCAGAACACGCGAAAGGATAATGTTGTAAGTAAAGAAATGCGTCAGTCAGCTGTTGCAATTGCGTTGAAGAGGTTTGGACGTCGAGACCGCCGAATTGCTTGAATACTCCGGCAGGTGCTTTCACTGACTGCGTGATTGTGCCTTCGTCAACTTCTCCGTAAGTAGCAAAGGCTTCGGTGGTCGCTGGCGTCCACACCGGTAGCTCGATCTCGGATGCATCAGACCACCTGCCTGACACTGCTGCGATCTGAAACCGCACCGTGCCCGCTTTCGTCGTGGAAGCGGGAAGACGTACTTCAACACGATCGTTTGCAGGAACAGTAACGCGAAGACCCGCCGAACTCTGGCCAACGTCCGCGGGTTTAACTCGACTTCGTGTGAGGGCTTTACTTTGGACCTTGGACTTTGGACTTTCGACGAATTTGGCGTTCGTCGCTCGCGCGGCTACATCAACTTTCAGCGGTGCGTCCGTTTGGTTCTGTACGATGATTGGTAGCTCGAACCGATCGCCGAAATTCAAAAAGCGCGGTGCCGATGGTCGCACCATCAAGGGCTTGCGAGCCGTAATTGCTGACTCACCAGAGCCGAACTTCTTGCCACCAGCAACGGCAACCGCCATCACGCGATAGCGAGTAAGATTGTCCGGCAGTTTGAACTGCGTTTGCGCAATACCGGCAGCATTGGTCCGAAGCGTTGGAGCAAAAACAGCCAACGCATTGAAGTTCTTACGCATAGTGATCTGTTTTGTGCTCCCGACTGCGGAAGAGGAAACATTGACTGTTTCCAACGACGCTCCGGGTTGAAGCGTGAGAAGATTATTGAAAGACCTCCCGCTGATTGGCAGCTCCAGGATCTGTCGGGCCGCGATTACATCACCTCTCGCCAGTTCCTCTGCGGTAGCCAACCTCAGACTACTCCGCAGATGATGATCTGTAGTTTCCATCTCCCTCAGCCTGTAAAAAGCCTTGACGGGATCTTCCAGCTGATAATCGGTCAGCGACAGAACTGATTCATCAACCGCAACCAATGCGATTTCGCTACCGGCGATCGGTTTTCCGGCGGCGTCTTGTACCTTCACAGTGACATTGGCTAGTCCGCCAGGCGCCAAAGTTGTTTTGAGCGGCGTCGCAGTCACCTTTAAGGTGCGAGACAACGGCGGGATTGAAAGACTGATGTTTCCGCTGGCGAATGCTGGACGCTTGGTTGGGAGCGCAGCTGTCCCGCCCGCCTTCGGTTGGGGAGAAGCAGTGACGTTTAGGTCAGTGGCACGCTCAGCAGCACCGACTAGATCCACTTGCACGTGAACGTTTGGCAGCCAGGCTTCTTCGATAGGCAAGTGCAACGTGTACGTTGGCCCACCTATGTGAAATTGTTCTGTCCTAACAATGCCCGAGCGACGTAGGGTCAGGACTCCGTCCGCGGGGTAGAATGGAGCTTGAACGAGTACCTGTGCTGTATCACCCGGATGGTATTCGCGTCGATCCGGAATCAACTCGACTTTGTCCTGGGCCAGATCTCGACGGGCAGGCATATCACCGCCGGCGACCCAGAAAGTCATTTCGGTTTCATTCGGCCGGTCCTGGTCGTCATGAATAGTCGCAGTGACGCTGTAGACTCCGCCGTCATTCGCCGCAAATGTACATGGGACAGCGTTGGTGCGCGACTTAACTGAGCAGCCTTGTGGCTCATGATCGACCTGTAGCCACGTGCCGTTGATCTGCTGCCATCGGTGTGACACCGTCCGTATCTTAATGTCGCGATCGGCGATTGCTTTGCCATCCAGATCAGTCACGATCGCCTGAACGACGAGCGGTTCTCCCTTTTGGATAAACGTGCGCTCGCTCTTCAACCCGACGTAGAGTTTTGCTGGATGCACGAGGAGGGTTGCCGAGGAACTCCATGACTGCCGATTCACGTCTTCCACGCTTGCCTGAGCGAAAACGGTTGAAGCCATGGCTGGACGTACTGAATCGAAATCGATTCTGATCCGGTGTTGGCCTGTCGCATCTGTGCGACCGATAATTTCCTTGCGGTTGTTTTCGCCGTAATAAGTTTCGCCGGTCCACCAGGGAACCCATCGTCCAAAAGTGTAGTCACCGCGATTAGGCGGCGTGAATGAAGTTTGAAAACTGCTCACCGCCCACTTCACTTGGGCGTCGTGCAGACCGCCTCCGGCGAAATATTTGGCTGCCACGGAAATATCCGCGCCGCCACCCACGAATATTGGTCCTTCAGTTTCATTGCGAGTGTTCACTTCGTACTCGGGCCTACGAAACTCCTGAACTGAGAAAGTGTGCCGGTACTCCTGATCTTCAAAGCCTTTGACATCCGTCTCAGTTCTAAACTCAATCTCGCTGTCTCCGAGACTCATATTTCCCGGGAGCTTGAAAGCTGCGTCAAAGCCGCCTAAGACATTCACCGACACTTCGCCTTTGATCAGTTCGTTATCGGAGTCGTCTTTGATTCTATAGCTCAACTTTTTGACTACGCCTTCGAGTGGACCAACATCTCCGTTGCTTCCGGCGCCTACGCGTCGAATCCAACCCTTGAAATGGACTTCTTCACCGGGGCGATAGAGCTTGCGATCATCGAACACGTACCAGCGCAAATCGTCGGGACGCGCGTAATGTCGCCAGGTGCCCCCGACCGTCCAGATTTCTGGGTGTTCAGGGAGAATAGCAACGTCATTTCCACGCCGGGCGACGAGCAAGCTTGCGGTTGATATATCTGAGGTTCTTAGATCGATGCGAGCCAGGCCGTTGCGTCCGGTGGTGGCGGAAAGCTTCGCGGGAAGGGCCTCCAGTTGCACATCCGCCAGGGGCGCTCCGTCTTCAAGCGAGTTGGCCCAACCCATTAGTTGATCGTTGTCAGCGAAGGCATCGAGCCCGATCCTCGTCGATTGAACCCAAGCGACCACGGGAACGCGCAGCGCATCGTTTACTGGATTGATGGCTTCAACCATCACGATGGCCTGGCCAAATTTGTCTGTGAACGCCGGTGTCAGATCTATGATTGTTTCTGCGATCTGGTTGCCTGGCGTCTGCAGATCCAGTTGACGGGAATAGATCAGCTGACCAGGCATCACAATTTTCAGATTCTGATTTTGAGCACGCATCTGTGCGTAACTCTTAAACTGGAACCAGTCTTCCGGTTGAGGTTTGTATAGACTTACGCGAACGGTTTTGAGGTTGAGGCTGTACAGAGAGATCTGGCGTGGTGCGGCTGGATCCAACACGGTGAACCCATTGGCGGACAAAGTTAACCGCGGGAACGTGGCGCCGACCGTGAAAGTAAGCGTTTCGTCCTTGCCGAGCTGCTGATCAAAGATGTCCGTAACCGACTTATCGATCGTGACCCGATAAGTCGTCTCAGGGTGCTTCATTCCGCCAATGCCAATCCAATTGCCATAGACGTTTGTTTCTCGTCCTGGTGTGGATGGTTCAATGCGGATTTTGGATGCATCGAGACCTTGCGGTCTTAGTTGATTATTGAACCAGAGACGAAACATGTCATTCGGAGTGCAGTTATTGTTGTAACCGCACTCACTCTTGATCAGCTTCAATGGCCCGTAAGTTCTGAATCCAAATTCCTGGGCCTTCTCAGTTCGCTGTGGTCCTTCGAGCGAAGGAGTGCCTGCACTGACTGAAACCGTGATGTTTGTGTCCAACGGCAAAGCGAGTTTGGTTGCTCCGGTCTGCGCATCTACAGCGCGAAAGGCAAGCCAACGATCTTTCTCGGCGTTCTGAATTCGATCTTTAAGGGTCAAATCGGACTCGATTTCTTCCTTCGTTGCCAATCGAGTAGAGATCTCCGTTCCTTCAGCTCGGACCTTGATGTTTCTCAGTACGACAGTGGGATCAACGCTCTGATCGAATTCAATAAACATCAATGTGTCGCGCGCCTGACTTTGACTGTTCTCATCGGGATACTTCTGCTTGATAGTTGGCGGTGGAGTAGTGAAGGTCCACGTCACCTCACTGGCGGTTTGCCCGCCATTCTGCGATCTGGTGCCTGCCGGTACTGTAGCGGAGTAGCGTGTAGCCATCGGAAAGCGAACGTGCGGTTCGAATAGAACTGTGTTGGTTCCAACCCAACGCCATTTTCCTGGTATCTGTGGTGAAAGTTTCACCGGCACGTTTGCGGCCGCCTCTTCCTGCGAGCTCACGTCGATCATTGCCTGCGAGAACGTCACGCTGAGATTGGGAGCGAGAGGAACTTCACCTTCGGGTGAGTAGCGCAGAACCTGGAGTGGTCCAATGCTCGTCTCAGGTGCCGCGATATTTTCAGTTGCTGGAAACGCGACGTTTATTGTCTTGCCGGTTAGCGGTGGCGGCAGCGAACGCTCGCGAAAAGCGAATGGTTGTCGATCGTCAGAATCCATTCTAAGTGGTGAAAGTCGCCGCAGGATATTTGCGATCTGCAGGTTTGAAAGCGGAGTCGTGATTGGAGAGGCTTTGGTCTTCAGCGATTCCGGTTGACCAGTTCCCTCACTCACTCGAAATTGCAAGCCAGGCGCGTTTGTATCTACTGCTTGACCGACGTTGAGGTTGCCGTTCTGGGCGGCAAGGGTTTCATGATTCAAGCTGAGGGCGATTACTCGCGGTGTGATCAAACAACTGAAGACAAGACACACGACGAGCGACAGAGAGAGAGCAACGCGCAGACGCATGAGCTTTTCACTCCTCGAACAGTAAGGTCTAACGAGCGCAGGTTGAATGGCAGGGAGACGAAAACCTCTTGGCTGGTGGCTTAGACGCCATTTGCAGCACTTGCGTTGACAGAACAATTAATAAATTGTCCAACCCTTGCCTTCGATCCCCTTTATGTTGTGACGTAATTTGGAGTCTCTGCCTGCTCTAATCCTGAAATCAGCTACTCGCACTTTTTGTCAAAATCTCCTCGACTTGTCACGCGCTAGCTCCAAACCGAAAGTTCTTCCGTTGCATGGTTATACCTTCAAAGTTGCTTGAAAGCGTACCCGCTTGCACAAAACTTGGCAAAAAGGCCGATCAGAAAACATCAAAGGAACCAGTCGAAATCAAGTGAATGCAAACTCCCAATGCAAGAAGTGGCTAACGTGATTCTGTCTTCACCACTCAACGGTGTCACCATGAAGACCACCGGCCAGTAGTTGCCTATTTGCTCAAGAGCGTCCACCGAAATCTCTCGTGGGTAAGCGGAGCCGATTCATTGAAAACAGGTCCGACCGCCTGTAGACTCTGGCCCACCTTTTATTTAAGACCCGTCCTTGAGTTGCTCACTTAAGCTAAGGAGATCATAGTCATTGATAGACGCATTAGAAGCAAGAGTCCCTCAGTCAAACCTCCGTCCATGTATTAACGTGAGTTTTTCGCTGAGCGGGAAACAACTGCCGGCGGATCACGGATACCTGGTCTACTCCGCGATTTCGAGGTCTATTTCTTCACTGCATGGAATCGACTGGCTTGCGATTGAATTGATCAGCGGATTCCCTTCCGGTCGCGGTTTGATCGCGCTTCCCGAGCGCGATGCGACTTTGCGTCTGCGGATTCCCGCCGGTCATTACCGCGACGTGCTTCCGCTCGCAGGAAAACGACTCGACATTGGCGGTCACCAGATTCGCCTCGGCCTTCCCGTCGCGCGCCCGCTCGAACCCGCGCCTTCACTCTACGCACGCGTCGTAACAATCAAGAAGTTCACTGAAGCCCAACCATTCATCGAAGCAGTAAAGCGCAAGCTGGGTTCGTTTGGCGTGAAAGGCCGCATCGAACTTCCGCGCGATGAACAAGGCCGCTACCGTCGCCGCATTGTCACCATCCACGGTAAATCCGTCGTCGGCTTTTCCGTCGCCGTGCATGATTTGAATGATGAGGATTCGCTCCTTCTTCAGGCCGGAGCAGTGAAGGTAGTGTCCCCCGACGATGGTGCTACGCAGTGGCAAAGCATCTTCAGCCGCCGAGCGATGGGCTGCGGAATCTTCAATCCGGTAAAGAGGCAAGTTCAATCAAAGGAAGTTGAATGACAGTTTCTGTTCCGGACAAACTGTTGGCTAAGAGCCGAAGATACGGCAGGGAGGAAGTAACTCTGCAACGCCACTTGTTCGAAACCGAGCAGTCCGCCGAACAAGTCTTTCGACTAAACGGCAGATGGGGACAGAACTGGTGTCGCTTCTTTAGATTGAATCTACTCGAACTACAAGCGAGGTTTCTCTTGCATTTGCGTCTGGCCGCGCTCTTTCATGACATCGGCAAGGCCAACGAAGACTTCTATGCGGCGGTAACTGCCGGCAGGTTCGTTCAACAAACATTACGGCATGAACATCTCAGTGCCCTGATCTTACACCTGCCTGAGGTTCGAGCATGGCTAGGCCAAAACACTTCGCTTGACCTGGAGATCGTCACTGGCGCGGTATTGTCACATCACGCCAAGGCTGCGGAAAGTGGCGATTGGAAATGGTGTCAACCCAAATCAAAGACGGCATTACTACTCTTCTGTTCACATCCAGAAGTGCACGCGGTTTTCGACCGAATTAAGGAGGTCGCTGAACTATCCAGCTCACTTCGGATCAACGAAACGAGGTGGACAAATGAAATGCCCTGGAGCGGAGCCTGGAGCGAAGGAACAAACACTGCGAGGCACTTCGCTCGTCATTTGAGGAAGAATTCTGAACGTCGTTCGCTTCTCCTTGCCGTTAAGGTGGGCCTGATCGTGGCCGACGCCGTGGCTTCGGGTTTGGTGCGCGAAGGGTACTCGATCGATGACTGGATAAATGAAAAGGTTCATTCAGCTGCCATCACGGGAAGCGACATCAACTCAAGTATTCTTAACCCAAAGAAAGAGCAGCTTGCGAAAGGTAATCCAGATTTTGATTGGCATACGTTTCAGAAACGAGCCGCCACTCTTGGAGAGAGAGCCCTTCTGCTTGCAGCTTGCGGCGCAGGGAAAACGGTGGCCGCGTGGAAATGGGCTGCGGCGGTAGCGTGTGAGCGTGCGATTGGCAAAGTCATCTTCTTATATCCGACACGCGGCACTGCGACGGAGGGGTTCCGCGACTACGTCGGCTGGGCGCCCGGAGCCGAAGCCGCGTTGGTACACGGCTCATCGCGCTACGAACTCGAAGCGATTGCGGAAAACCCAAACGACGCGACACAGGGAAAGAACTACGAGGGCGAAGAACGCCTGTTCGCTTTGGGCTTGTGGTCGAAGCGTTATTTTAGCGCGACGGTGGATCAGTTTTTGGGCTTCATGGAACACAGCTACACGGGAATGTGCTTGTTGCCCTCCCTGGCTGACAGCGCCGTGATCATTGATGAGGTTCACAGCTTTGATCGACACATGTTCGATAACCTCATCAGTTTTCTCAAAACCTTCGACGTTCCTGTCTTGTGTATGACGGCGACGTTGCCGCCTTCGCGTCGTGACGAACTCATTGATGCCGGATTGCGAGTATATCCAAACGACAGTGAAAGAATCGAAATGCCCGACCTTGAAGAGAAAGAGAAGCACCCTCGTTACCGCCTTGAATTTGTCGCTGATGAAAATGCTGCGCTGAAAATTGCGGCTACCGAGTACAAGGCGGGCAAGCGCGTCTTATGGGTTGTCAACACGATCAAGCGTTGTCAGCGAGTTGCGCGCCGACTCAACAAGGACCCATCAATTAAGCCTTTGGTCTATCACAGCCGTTTTCGTTTGCAGGATAGAAAGGACAGGCACGCGGAAACAGTTGCCGCCTTCAAACAAACCAGCGAAGCCAAAATCGCCATCACGACGCAAGTTTGCGAGATGAGCTTAGACCTCGACGCTGACGTACTGATAACTGAATACGCGCCTGTTTCTTCTTTGGTGCAGCGCTTCGGACGCGCTAATCGCAGTTCTGACAGAGACCCTAACTTTCGCGCGCGATTGATCGTGTATAGACCGGAAAATGAAAAGCCTTACACCAGGCAGGAGCTTTCAGATGCCCAAAACTTTTTGCGTGATTTAGGCAAAGAAGAAATCAGTCAGAGACTGATGGCAGAGATGTTGGAAAAGCACACGCCAGCGCAAAGAATCGCCGATGGTAGTGCGCGGCTCTTAGAAGGCGGCTACTACGCCACGCCCGGCATGTTTCGCGACATTGACGAGTTTACTAAGCCAGCAATTCTCAAGAAGGATTTGCCGGAGTTGAAAGCCTATCTTGATGCCAAGAAAACCTACGACTCGTTGGTGATTAATGTGCCCGACAAATTTGCGAATGCGATAGAAGAACGCCCCGGCTGGTTGCCGAAGTATCTGGGGATCGCCGATGAACAATTTTATAACGAGCATTTGGGATTCATGACTGAATTAGGAGAAGCGTTCTGATGAGCGACGTCTTAGAGCTCGATTACAACCTTGCCGAATTGCCTTCCTCGCAACATCGCGCCGGGCTCGCCGGCTTGGTGTTGATGGTGCGATGGTTGGAAAGGGACAAGAACAAAAAAGGAAGCTGTAGTCTCGCCCGGCTTGACGAATACGGCGCGACGTTGCGAATCGACCAGGCCGGACTGCGAGAGTTGTTTGATGAAGTTTACGCCGCGTCGAAGGAAGAGCAAGAAGAACCTAAATTGCGAAAGGATAAAGCGGGAAACATCATTTCCCCACTTAGAGAAGGGACGTACCAAGAGACAGACCCCAAGACAGGAAAGGCGAAAGAGAGGAAATTTTACGCTTACCCGGTGACTATCCCTCGCGGCGCCTTTTTGGTTGCTTATGACCCTAGCGCAAGAGATGACGACGGAGTTTGGATTAAGCTATGGCGCAATATGATTTGGGAAATCTTGCGCGGAGTTCCAGCTACACGAAGACCGTTCGTAGAACGGTCCAAAGGAAAATTCACCGAAGACGCCGACAAGGTTTGGCTAGATCTGCAACGTCCAGCCGATCACACTGTGGATTTGCCCAGCACTTACTTCATCGGCGCGCAAGCCAGCAACGCCGAAAATGTATCCTTCAAAGACCGCGCGAGGCATCAGTTCTTGCTGCACTTCTGGGCGTTTGTCGCGCAGGTGTATGTTCCAACGACGCTCGTATATGACAAGAAGACGAAACAAGGAAAGCCGAGAGATGTCGGTTACGCACTGACTGTTCCTGATGTCGCTAACCTTGAAGAGTTTTGTGAGGAACTGCCCAAAGTCTTGCAGAGAGATCGCAGCGCGGATGCGCACAACTACTTTCGTCGTCGGCCACGTGAGAGCGTAATTGACCTAGCCGCCGAAGGCGCACTTGATTTGATGAATAAGTTGAATCAACGCCTGGCCGTTGAAGCTGGCAATCAGTCTGTCAGCGATTTATTGCTCGGGGTTGATGTAGTTCATCTGGAAAAACAAGGCAACAACATCAGGCTCTGGGGGACAGCACGTATTGACCCAACCCAGAGCATGATTGACGAATACGCGCGAGTAAAAAGCCTGTTTCGTTACGCGCTCTTTCTGCGACAGCGGCTGTTGAATATGCTGAATGAAAGCGAATGGTTCAATGGCTTCGGTTCGCTCTTATCTACTACTGATTCTGAACAAACAATCGGCTCTCGCTTTTTCCGCGCCGATGTAAGAACCGCTTTCAAAGATTCCATTCAGAGCAATCAATCAACGAAAGGAGAGCAAGACGACGTGGACACAGAGGCTTCAAAGCTACCCGCTAATCAGTCATCGGTTGAGGACCTAATTTATCAACTGACCGGCACATACATCACAGCTAAGCTGAGGTCGAAACACCAACTTGAATGGAAAAGCGTGCAAGGCTCACCCAGAGAGGGTGAATATGGGGACAAGAAAACTAAAATAGCCAAAGACGCTTTTCTTGCTGTGCGTAGTCGCACCGGTGATGACTTCGTTGAGTATTTCGTTTCGACGCTTTGCTCTTTCCCGCAATTCCTGAACGAGGAAGGGTACGCGACTCTCGCGCAGGCGTTGCATACAGACACGGACAAAGTTCGCACGTTGACGCTGCTAGCTCTCTCTGCTCGCGGCTAATTTCATCGAATGGAAAAAGAAAATGAGCAAAACCTTGAACCTATTCGCAACCGTCTTGACGTACGCTGCGCCAAGCTCCAACTATCGTGGCGAGAGCGAAGAGAATCGAACCGTGCTTCAAAAGATCAGTCGGGGCGGAAGGGACTACACCATCATCAGCCCTGAATCAATGCGCAATGCTTTACGCGAGATGTTGATTGAGGCCGGACTTCCCTCTAATCGGAAGCGTTTGCACGACTATTTAGATAAAGATGGAAAGCCTCAGCTTGCAGTTGAGTTCAAGAAGTTCCCGGATCCAAAAGAATATGCTGACGACTTTCTATTCGGCTTTATGGTTGCCGATAAGGAAGCCGTTAAGAAGCACCGAGTATCGAAGCGCGACAGCGTGTTGCGGATGAACATGGCGGTCTCGTTAACGCCATATCGTTTCAATGCTGTCTTTCATCAATCGCCGCTAAATGCGCCGCCGAGCCCATGGAAGAACGCTCCAACGTCCGGGCTGGTTCACCGCGAGGTAGTTCATTCCGCGTATCAGTACCCGTTCGCACTGTCTGGCGAAGATTGCAGCAAAGGAAAGCTTGAGTGGACGAAAGCACTGCTCAAGGCTATTGGAGAGTTGAATGGTGTGGCAGGAGGTCACGCGCGGAGTTACTTTGAGATGGCACCGCGCAGCATAGTTGCTCGTCTCACTGCCAATCTAGTTGCAGGCTACGATACTTACGGTTTTGACGACAAGGGCGACTTTCCCGAGCTGAGAAGGATCAACAAGGGCGATTTACCAGGGAGCGAATTTAGGATCGGCGGTGAACTCGCTCGCAACATTTCTGCCGATGACAAGAAGCGATTAGAAAAGGAAGGCGTTACTTTCCACGACAATCCTCAAAAGTTGTTGGCGGACATTGCCGACAAGTTCGTGTAACGGAGGCATAGCATGATGGAGACATTTTGGTTGCAAGTGCGAGCGCCGTTCGCGGCATTCCGCGGTTTTCAAGCGGGCGTCTATCGCAGCACTAGCCCAGTGATTCCCCCGTCGGTTGCTTATGGTCTGGTACTGAACATAGCTGGAATCGAAATGCGTGCAGCCTCGAATGGAGCAACGACTCTGATTCGCTCAGACGTACCACGTCTGAGACTGGCGATTGGTCTGTTGAAGGTAGCAGAGAGAAATTCAATTTATCAGCAATTGCACAGTTATCGCGTTGGCACTGACGAGAAGACAAAGACGATGGCTGCTTTAACCAAAGGAGCTAAGTATCAGATCGTTCCTGTTCGCCGCGAAGTGCTGGTTGATTACGAAGGCGTGATTGGCGTGCAAACATCTGATGAGAAACTACGCGATCAGGTCGCAAGAGGCTTGCGTGGCGAACTTGGAATACAGCGTTACGGGCTCCCATTTGCGGGCGACAATAGTTATCTTTTTGACACCATTGAACTCATTGACGAACCGCCCGCAAAGATTCTTTGGTACACGCGCTTTCAACCCAATGCGACACCGCGCAAAGGAACTTGTCGGCTCACAATTGGCATTGATCGGGCAGATAACAGCAAGACAACGAGTTCCATTTACGCCCCCGCTTCTGACTTCACTGACGCTGTTTGGACTTGGACACCAAGCCCACCGGAAACAGTCGCTGCGTAACAAGAAAGGATGTTATGACCCAACCACTTCGCATCATGTCCACAAGAACGGCACAGAAGTGAGGGGTCTGGAGGCAGAAAAGCGATAACAAACGCGATTGCCTACGGCAGAAGTTCGAAACTGACGCAATGCTTTGGACGGATCGCAAGAACAGAGGTCAGAGATCAGAGGTCAGCAACGATAGGTAGGCAGAAGGCAGTAAGCAGTTGGCAGTATTAAGTGAAGAAGCTTCAAGGTCACGAATTGCGACCTTGAAGCCGGCCGATATTACATACTGACCTGTGCTTTCGATTGCGTCACTCCGAGGTCGCCGATGACGAAATCACTGCCAGCAATTCCAATCGAGCGAGTTGAGCGAGCGATTCTCTTGATTCGCGGCGAGAAAGTGATTCTTGATGCCGATCTCGCTGCTCTTTATGGCGTTGAGACTAAGGCCTTGAACCGGGCTGTCAAAAAGAACATGAAACGCTTTCCTTCGGATTTCGTCTTTCAGTTAACGAAAAAGAGACAGCCGATTTGAGGCGCCAATCTGGCGCCTCAAACTTGAGGTCGCAAAATGCGATGATCAAGTTTCTAATTGGAGGTCACAATTTGTGACCTCAAAAGCAGATCGGAGAACCAAGACGAACGCGGCGTTGGTAAGAGTGCCGGCCGAGCGTATTCAGCAGGCGATCTATTCGATTCGCGGCCCGAACGTCATGTTGGATCGCGATTTGGCTGTGCTCTACGGTTTACCGACGAAGGCGCTCAAGCAGGCAGTGCGCCGAAATCTTGAACGCTTCCCGGAT
>DASXQM010000032.1:0-9546 GCA_036507195.1 Pyrinomonadaceae bacterium
TGTCCGAACGAATCTATCGCGATCCGGTTCACAACATCATTCGCCTTCGCACCGACACCAACGAAGGCGAGCTGATGATGCGTTTGATCGACACGCCGGAGTTTCAGAGACTGCGTCGTATCAAGCAGCTCGGACTCGGACTTTACACTTATCAGGGTGCAGAGCATTCTCGTTTTACACACTCCCTGGGCGCGTTTCATCTGATGAGCCGCGTGCTCGATCGACTCGCGGAAAGACATCTAATCAACGATCAGGACCGAGCCGCCGCGCGTGCGGCTGCGTTGCTCCATGACGTGGGCCACGGATCGTTTTCGCACGTGATGGAGAAAGTGCTTGGCTTCCACCACGAAAAATGGACGGTCGAGGTGGTGCTGAGTGAGGCTACTGAGATCAGCCAACTCCTCGGCTCTTACTCGTCGGATTTGCCGGCGAAGGTGGCGGCGATTATTGAAGGCAAGTTTCAGCCGGCCGCTTTGGCCCAACTGGTTTCCTCCCAACTCGACGTGGATCGGATGGACTACCTCCTGCGCGATTCATTGATGACGGGTGCAAAGTATGGAATCTATGATCTCGAGTGGATCATCAACGCGCTGGCAATCGATGAAGAACATGATCGGATCTATGTAGCGGCGCGCGGGATATATGCAGTGGAGGAATACTTACAAGCTCGCTACTACATGTTTCGTCAGGTCTACTTTCATCGCACGCTGCGATCCGCAGAAGCAGTGTTACGGGCAATCCTGCGGCGCGCCTTGAAGCTACTGGAAACCGGCAAGCCGGTGTGGTGCGCGCCCGACACCGCGTTTGAGAAGGTACTACGGCGAAACTCTTTAACAATCACGGAGTATTTGGAAGTAGACGACTCTGATGTTTTGTTTCACGTTAAGCAGTGGCAGCGTTCCGGAGACACAATTCTCGCTGACCTCAGCAAGCGCTTCACCGGCCGCCGGCTCTTCAAAGCGATCGATCTTGACATGCCGGTTGCGGAGCGGCCTGAGTTTCTAGCCGCAGCGCGAGAGTATGTGATGCAGGCGGGGTACGATCCGGACTATTACTTCATCGAAGACCGCGCCAGTGACGTGCCTTACTACAACTATTACACGGCTGAAGGCGCGGAGCCCAAGAGTCGAATTTACGTTGAGGACGGCTATGCGCGGCCTTGCATACGCGAGATTACCGAGGTCAGCGACGTCGTCCGGGGGCTGCAACGCGGTTATGAGTTGCACCGCGTTTGTTTCCCCGCGGAAGTGAAGACAGCAGTCTATAAGCTCTATCACAATCTGGCTGCCAGGGATCGCTCGGCTGCGGGAGGTTAGCGGCATTCTATTCAAGCACTAAGGTCCAGGGAGAACTACCCAGCGATGGCAAGAATAGCGAACGTGAAAGTCGAAGAAACCGACCAGTACATTAGGAGTGTCCTGGAGGCGCAGAGGAAAACTTGGGGGGCACCTTTACTCAACCATCTTCTTTACGCGCGCTGCCCATCGATCTTTCGCGGGGCACGAGCAATGTGGGCCGGTATCGAGGCCTCGGGACTGATTGAGGGGAGCCTGCGGGCGCTGATTAATCGCCGCGTCGCTTCCCTGAATGGCTGTGAGTTTTGACAAGACATCAACGCTGCCGTGGGTAGCCAACTCGGAGTTTCGGAAGAGAAGATTGACGCATTGGCTGACTACGCAAACAGTGACTTATTTTCTCAGGCTGAACGCCTCGCGCTCGAATTTGCCGACGCAATGACAATAACGGGTCGAGATGTAAGCGACGAACTCTTCGCGCGGCTGCGCGTTTTTTACGATGAAGACGCTTTGACGGAGTTAACGGCAACCATCGCCTGGGAAAACGCTTCCAGTAAATTCAATCGCGCATTACGCGTGCCGTCTCAAGAGTTGTGGAAAAGACGTTAGTGAGAGTAGCGATCCTGATTTCTGCCGGTTGTGCCTTGATGTTTCTCGCATTGATCCGGCCGGGTCTTAGTTTACGCGCCAACCAAACAATAGAGCGGCCCGTAAGTCTAGCAGTCTTGGATTTTGGCGACTCTAACACTGGACGAGTGGCTTCCGAAAAACTGGCCTTGAATCTTAAAAATGAGACCAGCATCGTTATTTTAGATCGAGACCAGGTCCGCGCCGCGACTCGAGGCGCCGGTTATGCCGGCTCGATAAATCTGTCGCTCCACGAAGCGCGCGATCTTGGAGCCGCCCTCGGATGTGACTTTTTCATTTTAGGAGACGCCCAAATTCTTCGGCGCTCACCGTCAACCGGCCCAGTTTACTTCGAATCTTACGCTTCAATCTTTGTTGTTAGCGCCCGAACCGGAAGGCTTGTCCTGTGGGAACGTCGAGGTTTTAAGGGCGAAACCCCCGTTGTTGCAGAGCAAGCGCTGCTATCCGAATTATCCGGCTTCGAAGAACGGCGCCGTATCCAATTGTCACTCCGTCGGGCGCAGGCAGATGAACGCAGTGCGCGCGAATTAACAACCGATCAGCAAATACCAATCATCGAAGAGGCGCCGGACGATGATAAAAGCGCGGCGGCGGAGGGCCTTCGCCTGCCACGCCCCTATCGACGTTTAATACCCGCCTACCCGGAGAGTGCGGCGCGCGCCGAAGCTGAAGCGACAGTCGATGTGCTCGTTGATCTCGATGCGACTGGCGAGGTGCGAGGAGTTGAGATTGCCCGTTGGGCAGGATTTGGGTTAGACCAGACGACCATCGACACTGTGCGCCGGTTACATTTTTTTCCCGCAATGCGCAACGGGGTTGCCATTCCAATTCGCGTCTTGCTGCGCTATAACTTTCGCAAACCGGCGAACTAAAGGGGTAAAGGTGAATGGGTAAAGGGGAAAAAAGAACAAGCATGTTCCGAGTGTTGGCTGTCCTCACCGCGCTTTCGTTTTACCCTTTCCTCATTTCCCATTCCCCGATTTCGTTGTCGGCGCGCGCGCGAACTGACTCGGCGGCTGTTTCCACTGCTACTCGCGAGGGCCGTCTGGCAGTCTTCGATGACGCCTGGTCCAGAATAAACGAACGTTATTACGATCGCACATTTCACGGGCTGGATTGGGATGCTCAAAGAGCAGCCTTTCGTTCACTCGCCGCGGAGGCAGGTTCAAGCCTGGAGCTGTACGCATTATTGCGCCGCATGATTGCTTCCTTAGACGATCCGCACACACGCATCTTTGCGCCTGAAGAAAGGTTTGACTGGTGGCGTCCGCGTTTTGTAAGCACCGGCCTTGCGATAGCAGAGGTCGAAGGGCTGCCGACTGTGGTTCAGGTAGAACGCGATTCGGCGCCGCAACGCGCCGGCGTGCGCGTTGGCGACGTCATTGAAACCGTGAGTGGCGAACCCGCATCGTCTCTGATTGCGAACCGGCTGGCTAATTTACCCGCGCCCGTAAACGCTTCATCGAGGTTTCGCGCTTTCGCGAAACTCCTGGATGGACCACCGGAAACGTCGGTGGAGGTCGGTTGGAAGACGAAGGATGGCAAACAGAAGTTTGCTCGATTTGATCGCCACTGGGAGCAGCGCGAGCTTGGCATGAGAGCACGGCACGAAGAAGGAGAGTATGCAGTCGTTGAGATTGATGCGTTCACCAAGCCGATTGCTACTGCTTTCGCGCACGGTTTGAAGAAAAAACTAAACGGTGCTCGGGGTGTAATTCTTGACCTGCGAGGCAACGGTGGTGGCGACGCGGAAGCGATGACTGATATTGCGTCTACTTTTCTTGGGTCGGGCTCCAACCTGGGCAAATTCACCGATCGCTTTGGAATCAGCTTCACAATCTCCACGCATTCCCGATCTTTGTTTTCACCCGATCTGATCGCGCAAACCAAACTGCCTCTAATCGTGTTAACGAGTGAGCGCACCTCGAGCGCGGCCGAGATTTTCATCGATGCGCTCAAGGTCGCAAAGCGGGCAACAATTGTCGGCACGGAAACCTGCGGCTGCGTTCTCGCCGTGCGCACCCGCCACGAGTTGCCTGACGGTGGCTTACTCGATATCAGCGAGCTTGATTATGAAACGGCGGCAGGGCATCGTCTCGAAGGAAACGGGATAAAGCCTGACGAGATCGTCACAGTGGAGCGCAGCGATCTCTATTCCGCTCGGGACCGCGCCATGGAGTTAGCAATCAGGCGATTAACTAAACTGCGACTTGCTCACTAGCCTTCCCTGCATAGCAGCTTTTTCAGTCAGTAGTCCTGCTTTTAGCTTGCCTCCTGCAAGACACAACCTACGAGTAGAATTTGAACCTGGGACGCCGTCCTGGCTTGCCGTTGTCTGTGACGGCTCATGCTATGATTCGTAGTGAAGTCAGTACCTCCAGGTGAATCAATAATGCTTTATCTGTCGCAAGTGTTGGGTCGCCCCATCCGCGATCTTGAAGGCGAGCGTGTGGCGACCGTCAAGGACGTTATCGTGCGCCTTGGTGAGGACGATCATCCTCCGGTGACCGGCGTCGTGGCCCGCTTTGGCCGCCGCGATTTCTTTCTTTCCCGGTGGCGCATCACCGAGCTTAATGAGCATGGCGTGAGACTGAATTCAGACAAACTAAATCTTCGTCCGTTTGTGCGCCGCGATGGCGAGGTGTTGCTTGCTCGCGACGTGCTCGATAAGCAGTTGATCGATGTAGACGGTAAACGCGTAGTTCGTGTTAACGACGTGCAGTTGATCGAAGCGGCGGGCGACTGGCGGGTGACCGGAGCGGACGTCAGTTTGCAGGGTCTTTGGCGGCGACTGGCGCCAGCGGGCTTCATGGGCACGCGCAACCCTGTAGAGGTGCTCGACTGGGCCGACGTTGGTTATCTGGCCACAGACGCCGCGACGGTGCAGCTCAAGTCTTCAAGTGGCAAACTTGCCCGGCTTCACCCGGTTGAAATTGCGCGACTGGCTGAAGCGCTTTCCTACCACCACGGCTCGGAAGTGGTCGAGTCGCTCGACGATGAAACGGCGGCCGAGACATTGGAGGAAATGCCCTCGGAACGGCAGGCGCAAATTCTCGGCGACATGGACGAGGAACGCGCGGCTGACATTCTCGAATGGATGTCTCCTGACGAAGCGGCCGACGTGCTGGGTGATTTGCCGGAAGAAAAAGCAGAAGAACTCCTCGGCCTAATGGACGACGAAGAACAGGCTGACGTCGCGGAACTTCTGCCCTACGAAGACGACACCGCCGGCGGTCTAATGACCACGGAGTTTGTCACCCTCCCACACGAGCTGACGGTTGGCGAAGCGCTGGCGCGTTTGCGCGAGATGGCGGAAACGCCAAACATGATCTATTACCTCTATGTCGTTGAAGCTGAAGGTTCATGGAAACTGGTTGGCGTGATTGCGTTACGCAGTTTGATTTTGGCCGACCCTTCGGTGCCTTTGGCTGAAGTTATGCGCACGGAGTTTCAAACAGCGTATCCGGATGAAGCAGCCAATGAAGTGGCGCAAAGAATCGCCGAATACAATCTTCTGGCCTTGCCGGTGATGGATGAAACGGGAGATATTCTGGGAATTATTACCGTAGACGACGCGATGGAAATCCTGTTGCCGAAAGATTGGCGGCAACGTTTGCCCAGACTGTTTGGGTGAATATCAGAATGCAGCCGCGGATTTACGCGGATAAACGCGGGTTCGGACCAAGGATAAGAAGTATAGGTTCAGGAGGGTTTTTCAGATTAGTGTAATCGGCGTTAATCCGCGGCTAATACTTCAGTGCTGGGTCGAAAAAGTTTCTATGACGGATGGAGAACCTCCAAGTGGCGGAATCACGAGCAGCGGTAACAGCCACTGGACGACGCCTGTTGCGCCGGCGGGGTCGCGGTGTGAAGCCGGCTGCCGGGTGGCGACGCAAATACCTTGGATACCTCGCCATCCTTGGGCCGGGAATGATCGCCGCCAGCGCTGGGAATGACGCCGGCGGCATCGCAACGTTTGCCGCGGTGGGCGCCGAACAGGGGTACCGCCTACTCTGGATCCTTATTCCAATCACACTTAGCCTCGGCCTGGTCCAGGAAATGTGCGCTCGCATGGGCGCGGTAACGGGGAAAGGTCTCGCCGATCTGATTCGGGAGCGCTTTGGCGTGCGCTGGACTGCGTTTGTAATGCTCGCGCTCCTGATCGCCAATGGCGGCGTCACGGTTTCTGAATTTGTCGGCATCGCCGCAGCTACAGAGCTCTTCGGCGTGCCACGATTCATCTCAGTTCCCCTGTCGGCGATTTCCATTTGGTGGCTTGTGGTTAAGAGTTCATATCAGCGAGTTGAGCGCGTGTTTCTCCTGATGTCTCTGGTCTTTCTGGGTTACATCATTTCGGCGTTTCTCGCAAAGCCCGACTGGAGCGCAGTTGCCGCCGGTTTAGTGAAGCCCAGCTTCAGCTTCGACTACGCTTACCTGTTCACCTTCGTCGCGGTTGTCGGCACCACTATTTCACCATACATGCAAGTCTATGTTCAGTCGTCCGTGGTCGAGAAAGGTGTAACCCCTGAAGATTACGGCAGGACAAGAATGGACGTGTGGGTCGGGACGATTTTGGCGATCCTGGTTGTTTTCTTTATCGTTGTCTCAACAGCCGCTACCCTGCACAAACATGGTCTGCATATTGAGACCGCCGCCGACGCCGCGCGCGCTTTGAGACCACTTGCCGGGCCCTACGCAGAGAAATTATTTGCAATTGGTCTCTTTGGCGCTTCAATGTTAGCCGCAGGCGTACTACCGCTGGCCACCGCCTATTCGATCAGCGAGGCGCTGGGTTTCGAGAAGGGCGTCTCACGCAGTTTCCGCGAGGCGCCCATTTTCCTCGGGGTGTTCACTTTTCTCATCGCCGTCGGAGCGGCAATCGCCGTCATTCCGGGCTTGCCGCTGATCCGCGTTTTGCTCGTGATGCAAGTAATCAATGGGCTGCTTTTGCCAATCATCCTCTTTGCAATTCTAAAACTGGTGAACGACCGCGAGTTAATGGGCGCATATGTGAACGGTCTCCTCTATAACCTCGGCGCCTGGCTTACAGCCGTCGTGGTTACGCTGCTTTCGCTTCTCTTTATTCTGTCAACCCTATTCCCCAAGCTGATGCGGTTTTGATCCTGCCTGCGCAAGGTCCGGTCGAGCATAATCTCTTCTCGCCAAGGCCGGTGTATCGGTGATAAAAGAATATGGCAATTAGGGTCCAATAACTCTTTAGGTTCTCGCTAGCACCAGCAACAAACGTGAAGCAGCCCCGCAACAAAAATAAATCCGCACTCTTCTTCATAGCCACCGCACTGGCGGCGCTGGGAATCTATCTGATCTTTAGGTTTGAGCACCCTCTTAGAGAACTACTGAAGGCCCAAATGGGCGGCCTTGGATCAAGAGCAGACACAATCGTCCAGATTTTGCAGCTGGTCCTTCTCGGCATCCTTGCCTATCTCATCGTACGCGCGCTCAACACGATGGTGTTTGGTTTGGTACGCTTTCGTCGCGGGTTTGAGGCGCCAACGTTGGTGCGAAATATCTTTTCGATCGTCGCGTTCACTGCCTTATTCTTCCTGATCTTCACTTCCATATTCCCTGAAGCTAATCTCGGGGCTCTCTTTACCACCTCCGCAATCTTTGGCGTGATCCTGGGTCTGGCACTGCAGGACACGTTAGGGAATTTCTTTGCCGGGATCTCGCTGCAAGCGGATCGGCCTTTTCAGGTTGGGGACGTCATCACTGTAGGCGCCCTCAGGCACACTGGTGTGGTTGAAGAGATCACCTGGCGCGCCGTCAAGATCCGCACCTTCCAGAATCATGTGGTATTGATCAGCAATAGCACTGCCGCGAAGGAACCGATTGAGGTTTCTCCCCGCGAGAATTTGAACGCGCGTCTGGTTTTCTTCAATACCTTGTTTACTGACTCACCCGCGAAAACCATCCACGTGGTTCGGGAAGCCGTTCGCGAAGCTGACAACGTCTCGCAGAAAATTACTCCCGTTGTTCGCATCAGAAACCTCGGTGATAGCGGGGTGGAGTATGAAGTCAAGTATTGGCCAGAGGACTATGCGAAATATAACGACACCGACGCGTTAGTACGCCAGCGAATCTGGTATGCGTTCCGCCGCGCTAATCTGAACTTCGCGTATCCCACCCGCACCCTGCTGGTGGAGCGAAAGCCGAAGATTGGCGAGCTCGATCGCGATGGCGGGGGAATAGTCGAACGCCTGACTGCCGTGGACATCTTTGCACCGCTCTCGACGGAAGAAACCAGGATGCTTGCGCAAGCTGCGACGAGCCACGTCTTCGCGCCCGGGGAATCGGTCATACGAGCTGGGGATCCGGGTTCGTCAATGTTCGTGGTGCACAATGGCCGGGTGAGTGTCCAGGTCAGCGAGAAGGGCCGGCTGCGCACAGTCGCCACCCTTAGCGATGGGGCTTTCTTTGGCGAGATGGCTCTCTTCACCGGTGAACCGAGAACCGCAAATGTCGTTGCCTTGGAGGAAACCGAGGTACTTGAGATCGGTCACGCCGCCATGAAGCTCGTCTTCGACACTAATCCCGACCTGGTTGAGTCGCTGAGTCACATTATCGCCGAGCGCAGACAAGCCCTGGCCGCAAGTGAGGATCCTTCAGGCGTGAACGAGAATGAATCCGCCGGTCTGCTTTTCTCCATAAAACGATTTTTCGGCCTAAGATAAGCCTCCCCGCCAACCTCCCTCTGACCTACCCTAAGGTCTGCAAACTAGTTCCCAATCCTAGCCAATTCATTGGACTTTCTGCACTATCTGGACAACTTGACAGAGTTAGACTCAAATATTATTATTCCGCTACGCTCACAACGGCAAAGTCGGCAGTTGATAAGGGCCTTGGAGCGGAAGTAAATGAAGTTAAATAAAGGAGGAAAACTAAGATGACGATAGTTCGCTATGACCCCTTTCGCGACCTGCGCAGTCTGCAGGAAGAGGTGAACCGGCTTTTTTCCACCAACTTGACGCGAGGTTTTGGCGAGGAAGGCATTGGCCGCGGCGCCTGGAACCCAAGCGTCGATATTTATGAGAACAAGGATCACATCGTGCTTGAAGCTGAGCTGCCCGGAATGAGTCGGGAAGACTTCGAGCTTTCAGTGGAGAACAACGTGATCACGTTGCGCGGCGAGCGTCAATTCGAAAAGGAAGACGACTCAGATAATTATCATCGAGTCGAGCGTTCCTACGGATCCTTTACGCGTTCTTTTACTTTGCCTCAAACCGTCTCCGCAGACGGGGCGGTAGCCGAATATCGCAATGGGGTGTTGCGTGTGACTCTTCCGAAACGCGAAGAAACGAAGGCGCGCCGCATTGAAATTAGCGGCGAAGGAACTGCACCTTCTGCGAAGACCATCGAAGCGAAGGCTGAGAAGGTGGGCAATGAAAAGTCCACCCAGGCCGCGGGTGGCCGCTAAATTTCTGATCTGACAGTAACCACGAGCGGGGGTTTCAATATTAGCGGGCAAGGAGTGAGCCTACCGCGCTGAAACCCCGCTCAAAAATTAGAAACAGGATAAAGCGACAGAAAAAAGTTTTATGCGTTTAGATAAGTTCACTCTTCGAGCTCAGGAAGCCATCCAGGC
>DASXQM010000033.1:0-14771 GCA_036507195.1 Pyrinomonadaceae bacterium
GGATGCTAGAGTCAACCAAATTTTATCCAAAAGGCTTTACACAAAGCGAACAGATTCCTGCTTGAATGCTAACATCCGGTCGCTACCGCTCACGGTTCTGTAATGCCTCTCCCTCGCTGCATAATGGCATCACTTCAATGAAACAGCATCGCCACCAATACTAGTGACGATGCTCCTTTTCTGTAAGCCTTGCTACAATCCAACCTGCTCATTGTTTCTCGGCCAGATCATGATTCACCCCCAATATGACTCAACCTTCAGGAAAATCGGAGATTGCAGCGGCCTACAATGAATGGGCTGAAACCTACGATACCGTTCAGAACCGCACGCGTGACCTGGCGGCGCAGGTGTTAAGGCAGGCCGATCTGCCTTTCGCTGACCACAGGATTGTCGAAGTAGGCTGCGGCACGGGTCGCAACACCGAGTGGTTAGCCCGGGCCGCTGGCGCCCCTCATGACATCGTGGCGTTGGATTTTTCTGAACAGATGCTCGCGCGTGCAAGAGAGCGGATGCGCGATCCGCAGGTACGTTTCATTCAACATGATGCTCGCAACCGATGGCCAGTCGCAGACGCTTCCGCGGATCTCGTGATTGCGATGCTGATTCTGGAACACGTCGAGCTGCTTGAACCATTTTTCGCTGAAGCTGCCCGCGCGCTCAACGCGGGCGGCGAACTATTCATCTGCGAGCTACACCCGATGCGTCAACTGTTGGGAGGACAAGCCCAGTTCACGAGCACACAAACAGGCGAACACAGGCGCGTGCCGGCATTCGTTCACAGTACCTCGGATTACGTGAATGCGGGGTTGTCATCTGGTTTGGAACTCGTAAACATGAGCGAATGGCGTGACGCAGACGCTCTTCCAAAAGACTTGCCGCGACTGCTGTCGTTGCGCTTCCGGCTAAGGCCCTCAGCGACCCTGGTATAGAGCTGCCGCGCCGTTAGAAGTTAGTCGCCAAAGATGGCGTTGAGGAAATCCTTTGTACCCGGCGGGCCCGTGAGTTCCAGCCAGATTGGACCTTCGGCCGGTTCGAGTCGAAGTGTGAATCGCATGAAGGGACAACACGCGCGCTCGACCGTAATCAGGTTGGCCAGTGTAGCCAGCCAGCTCACATCGGATGGGAAGCGATAGGCATAGCCGTCCTCAAGCTCCTTCGTCTCAACTACGCCATTTGCAACTGTCTTCAATATGCCCGCTCTACGTTCCTGAAAACCAGAGTCAGTCAAGTTACATGCTATTGGTAGGTCACTGGCTGCCACCGTCTACCTCTTCAGCGATGACTCGCGAATATCTTTCGGCTCAGATGATAAATAAAAACCAGCGTGGATTAAACCACGCTGGTGTTTGGTGGGACAGCCATTCCTGCCTGTCCTCTGTCCCTTATATATTAACAAGCGCTCTGGGTAGCGACCAGGACAGACAGGAATGCCTGTCCTACTTCCTACTCGATCACTTCCTCTACTTCGCCGTCACCGGCAGCGGCAACCAGCGGCTCACGCGCCGGTGGCGCTGCCATCTCGTGGCCACCGACGATGTCAGGAAAATCATCCAGGTCGCGTTCGCGTGCCTGGTCGATTGTCTCGTCGCGGGCGATCTCCACGTTGCGGTAATACTCCATGCCGGTTCCGGCAGGAATCAACCGCCCCATGATTACGTTCTCTTTCAAACCACGTAGATAATCGATGCGTCCCGAGATAGCCGCTTCCGTTAGTACGCGGGTAGTTTCCTGGAACGAAGCCGCAGAGATAAACGAGTCAGTCGAGAGTGACGCCTTGGTAATACCAAGCAATAGCGGTTCAGCCTGCGCCACCTCGCCGTCTTCCGCGTTAACGCGTTCGTTCTCATCGGTGAAGCGGAAACGATCCACCTGCTCCTCGAGCAGGAAGTCTGTATCGCCAACTTCCTTAATTTTCACCCAGCGCAGCATCTGCCGCACGATGACTTCGATGTGCTTATCGTTAATGTTCACACCTTGCAGGCGGTAGACCTCCTGAATCTCGTTGACGAGATACTCCTGCAAGCGTTGCATTCCCAAAACTCGCAGGATGTCGTGCGGGTTGAGCGGCCCATCCATCAAGGCTTCACCGGCGCGAACGCGATCCCCTTCCTGTACGTTAATGTGCGTACCGCGTGGAATGTCATACTCGCGCTCTTCACCGTCGTCGCCAGTAATAATCAGCTTGCGTTTACCCTTGGCAATCGGTCCGAGCGTCACCGTGCCGTCAATCTCAGACATGACCGCGGTTTCCGCCGGCCGGCGTGCTTCAAATAGCTCGACGACGCGCGGCAGACCGCCGGTGATGTCCTTCGTTTTCGTTGTCTCTCGCGGAATCTTCGCGATGATGTCGCCGGGCTCTACGTCCTCGCCGTCAACCACCATCAGATTCGCCCGCACCGGCATCTGGTAAGTCTTCAGCACCTTGTTACTGGCACTGCGAACTTCCAGCCGCGGCTGCTTCTTCTCGTCGGGCGAGTCCTTAACAACCATGCGCGACTGCCCTGTTACCTCGTCGACCTCTTCGTCAAACGTCACGCCCTCTTTTAGATCCTGATACTTAACGTGACCAGCGACTTCCGTAAGGATCGCGAAGGTAAAGGGATCCCACGTAGCCAACAATTGATCCTGCGTCACGCGCGCGCCGTCTTCCACGAGAATGTGGGCGCCATAAACGATCTGATAACGCGCTGCCTCGCGACCGCGGTCATCGATGATCGTTAAGGAACCGTTACGGTTCATGGCGATGCGCTCGCCCTTGCGGCTCTTGACGGTTTGAAGATCCAGATACTTGATCGTTCCGTCCTGGCGGGCCTCGTGTTTCGAAGATTCTTCCAGGCGCGCCGTGCCACCGATGTGGAATGTACGCATCGTGAGCTGCGTGCCGGGCTCGCCGATTGACTGCGCGGCAATCACGCCCACTGCCTCGCCAATCTCGACCGGCCTTCCCGTTGCCAGGTTGCGACCGTAGCACTTAATGCAGCAACCGCGGCGCGACTCGCAGGTCAACACCGAACGAATACGCACGCGCTGCACACCGGAACGCTGAATTTCCGACGAGAGATCTTCGTCAATCTCCGCGTTGCCGTCGACGATAACCCGGCCTTCAACCGGATCAATAACGTCTTCCAGCGCGATGCGGCCGACAATGCGATCCCGCAACGACTCGATCTCCTCGCCGCCTTCAACAATGGCGCTGGCGGAGATGCCGCGCAGCGTGCCGCAGTCTGGCTCGCTGATAATCACGTCCTGAGCTACGTCAACGAGACGGCGCGTCAAGTAACCTGAATCGGCAGTCTTCAGAGCGGTGTCGGCGAGACCCTTGCGGGCCCCGTGGGTGGAGATGAAGTACTGCAACACGTCCAGACCTTCGCGAAAGTTAGCCTTGATAGGCGTCTCGATGATTTCACCCGAAGGTTTGGCCATCAATCCGCGCATGCCCGCCAACTGGCGAATTTGCTGCGCACTGCCGCGCGCGCCGGAATCGCTCATCACGAGAATCGGATTTAGCTCGCCCGAAGACTTCTCGCGCTCGTCCATCGCCTTGAACATCTCTTTGGCAACTTTATCAGTCACCTCAGACCAGATCGCGATTACTTTGTTGTAGCGCTCGCCGCTGGTGATGACCCCGTCGAGATACTGTTGTTCGACCGCGATGACGTCCTTTTCAGCTTTATCAACCAGAGGCTTCTTCGCATCCGGCGTTACCAGATCGTCGATACCGATCGAAATGCCGGCCTTGGTGGCATAGAGGAATCCCAGGTTTTTGAGATCGTCAAGCATCTTCACAGTCATCTCATGGCCGAGACGAATATGCGAATAGTTGACGAGTGATTGCAATCCTTTCTTCTTGAGCGTGCCGTTGAAGAACGGTAAGCCCGGCGGAATCGAGTCGTTGAAGATGACTCGACCAACCGTCGTGTCGATCACGCGGCGCACATCTTCCTGCACGGCGGCACGGAGAATATCCTGCGGATCGTGCTCCTGGGTTAAATCGATCAAGTCTCCCTGAATGCGAAGCTTGATCGGTGTCTGGGTCGTTACTTCCTTTGCGTCCAGCGCCAGCAGCACTTCCTCGAGCGAGGCAAAAACGCGACCCTCGCCTTTCGCGCCGGCCTTGTCGCGCGTCAGGTAGTAAATCCCGAGCACGATATCCTGCGAAGGCACCGCGATTGGCTGGCCGCTTGCGGGACTGAGAATGTTGTTACTTGAAAGCATCAACACCGCGGCTTCGATTTGCGCCTCGGGCGAGAGCGGAATATGGACGGCCATCTGGTCGCCGTCGAAGTCGGCGTTGAATGCAGTACAGACGAGCGGGTGAATCTTAATTGCCTTGCCTTCAACCAGCACCGGCTCAAACGCCTGGATACCGAGACGGTGAAGGGTCGGGGCGCGGTTTAAGAGCACCGGATGCTCGCGAATTACTTCCTCGAGAATGTCCCAGACCACCGGCTCCTGGCGCTCAACCATTTCGCGCGCCTGCTTGATGGTGGCTGCATGACCCTGCTTCTCAAGTTGGTTGTAGATGAAGGGCTTAAACAACTCGAGCGCCATCTTTTTCGGCAGGCCACACTGGTGCAGCTTCAGCTCAGGACCGACGACGATCACGGAACGGCCCGAATAGTCGACGCGCTTGCCGAGCAGGTTCTGACGAAAACGTCCCTGTTTGCCTTTGAGTGTTCCACTCAACGACTTGAGCGGGCGGTTATTTACCCCGCGCAAGACGCGACCACGGCGACCATTATCAAACAACGCGTCGACCGCTTCCTGAAGCATGCGCTTTTCGTTGCGCACGATCACTTCCGGAGCGCGCAGCTCCATCAGCTTTTTCAGGCGATTGTTGCGATTGATGACGCGTCGATAGAGATCGTTAAGGTCTGAAGTAGCAAAACGTCCGCCATCAAGAGGTACTAACGGGCGCAGCTCAGGTGGAATGACAGGGATGACATCGAGAATCATCCACTCGGGCCGATTTCCTGACTTCAGAAAACTTGTTGCGACCTTCAGCCGCTTCGAATATTTGAGTTTCTTCTGCTGCGATGTCTCTTCGCGCATCCGCTTGCGAAGCTCAATCGAGAGCTCCTCAACCTTCACCATCGCCAGCAATTCCTTGATCGCTTCGGCGCCCATCTTGGCAACAAACTGCGCCGGGTAATCACGCACTAATTCGCGGTAGCGCTCATCTGAAAGGAGCTCGCGCTCTTTGATTCCGGCAACATCACCCGGATCAATGACGATGTAGGATTCGAAGTAGAGGACTTTTTCGAGCTCGCGCAGAGGAATGTCGAGCAAGTGGCCGATGCGCGAAGGCAGTCCCTTGAAAAACCAGACGTGCGAACACGGGCTGGCGAGATCGATATGACCTAACCGCTCCCGGCGCACCTTTGCCTGCGTCACTTCCACACCGCACTTGTCGCAGATCACGCCGCGATGCTTCATGCGTTTGTATTTCCCGCAGAGGCATTCCCAATCAGCCACCGGACCAAAGATGCGCGCGCAGAAGAGACCGTCACGCTCCGGCTTAAACGTTCGGTAGTTGATCGTCTCCGGCTTTGTGACCTCGCCATGCGACCATTGCCGGATTTTGTCCGGCGAAGCCAGCGAGATTCGAATTGCCTCAAAGTCAGGAGCTAATTGCGTCTTCTCTTGTTGAAATCGAAACACGTTATTCTCCATTGCCAAATGCCGATTGCCAATTGCCGATTGGTCTCTTGCATTTGTTAATCACTCAAGCCAACCTGAGAATCCAGGATCGAAGACCGAAGACCAATCGGCAATTGGCAGTCGGCAATCGAAAATCCGCTTATCCCTCGACAGCGCTGGTAATCAGCGCTTCGCCAACACCTTCTTCAGTTCCATCTCCGTTGCCGGGTACTTTCTTATTGATCAGCTCAACATCGAGGCACAGCGACTGAAGCTCGCGCACCAGCACGTTGAACGACTCCGGCAGGCCCGGATCGAAATCAGCCTCGCCCTTGACGATGGCCTCATAGATCTTGGAACGCCCGGCTACGTCGTCAGACTTCGCCGTCAAAAGCTCTTGAAGAATGTGAGCTGCGCCATAAGCTTCCAGCGCCCAAACTTCCATCTCGCCAAATCGCTGTCCGCCGAATTGCGCCTTACCGCCCAGCGGCTGCTGCGTAATCAAGCTGTATGGCCCAATCGAGCGGGCGTGAATCTTGTCGTCAACCAGGTGCGAAAGTTTGAGCATGTAGATGTAACCAACAGTCACTTTCTGCTCAAACGGATCGCCAGAAAGTCCGTCATAGAGTATTGCCTTGCCTGACTCATTGATGATTTCCGGAAGGCCAAGTTCAGTTGCCCTGGCGCCGGCCAGTTGGAGTTTCTGTTTAATTTCAGCCTCAGTAGCTCCATCGAAAACCGGCGTTGCGAAATGAAGACCCAAAACGCGTGCCGCCCAGCCAAGGTGTGTTTCCAGGATCTGACCCACGTTCATGCGCGAGGGCACGCCGAGCGGGTTGAGCACGATTTCAACCGGAGTACCATCCGGCAAGTAAGGCATATCTTCTTCCGGCAAAATCCGGGCAATGACGCCTTTGTTTCCGTGACGTCCGGCCATCTTGTCGCCCACGGAAAGCTTGCGCTTCATGGCGATGAAGACCTTCACCATCTTGATCACGCCGGGCGCGAGCTCGTCGCCCTGACGCAGCTTGGCGATCTTCTCTTCGTAAATGTCCGAGAGGATCTTGATTTGCCGCTCGGTGCGATCTTCGTATTCCTTGATCTCACCGCCGACGTCCACACGCGTAGACGCCATCTGCACCTTTCTCAGCACCTTCGCTTCAATGCCCTCAAGCATCTCGCGAGTGATGGGCACACCCTTGGGAATCACGATCTCACGATTTACAGTCAGGTCAGCTGAAAGCTTACGGCCTTCAAGGAGTTCACGAATGCGCTGATCGCGCTGTTCGCGGAGAATACGAGTCTCATCCTCGAGGTCGCGTCGCAGGCGGTCTTCTTCGTCCTGCTCAATGGCAAGTGAGCGCTGATCTTTCTCCTGGCCCTTGCGTGTAAACACCTGGACATCAACGACTGTGCCGTCGATTCCCGGAGGCGAGACAAGCGAAGCGTCTTTTACGTCGCCGGCCTTCTCACCAAAGATCGCGCGCAGAAGTTTCTCTTCAGCGGTAAGCTGGGTTTCGCCTTTCGGTGTAACCTTGCCAACCAGGATCGAGCCTGGCTTTACCTGAGCGCCGATGCGAATGATGCCGCTCTCATCCAGATCACGAAGCATGTTTTCGCCGACGTTGGGAATGTCGCGCGTAATCTCTTCCGGTCCCAGCTTCGTATCGCGGGCTTCGATCTCGAGCTCTTCGATGTGAATCGAAGTGTAGTAGTCCTCTTTCACAAGTCGCTCGGAAACCAGAATGGCATCCTCAAAGTTGTAACCGCGCCAGGGCATGAAGGCCACCAGCACGTTGCGCCCGAGAGCCAGCTCGCCGCGATCCGTGCAGGGACCGTCGGCTATAACTTGTCCCTTGGAAACGCGCTCGCCAACGTGCACGATCGGACGCTGGTTGATGCAGGTGTTCTGGTTCGAACGCTTGAATTTGATCAGCGTGTAGATATCCGCCGTCACCTCGCGCGAAATGGTTCCGTCAACGTTATGGTCCGCCTTGATGATGGCGCGTTCCGAATCGACGTAATCCACCACGCCGTCGCGTTTTGCAACCACGACCGCGCCGGAATCGCGTGCGGTAGTCTGCTCCATGCCGGTCCCAATATAAGGAGCCTCGGCGCGCAGCAGCGGCACGGATTGACGCTGCATGTTGGAACCCATCAGCGCGCGATTCGCATCGTCGTTTTCGAGGAACGGAATAAGCGAAGCGGCGACCGAAACGAGTTGTTTCGGCGACACGTCGACATATTCGATGTCTTTGCGCAACGCCAGAATAAACTCACCAGCTTTACGCGCCGCATTGCGCTCATTGACGATGTACCCTGACTTGTCCAGTTCGATGTTGGCCTGACCAACGACGTGCTTATCTTCTTCCCAGGCGGTCAGGTAGAAAGGCCACGGCTCATACTCAGCCTTGCGGCCGCCGGTGCTGACCTTCTTGTTTACCTTGTCGACTTCTTCGAGAGGAAGATGTTCACCGTGCTTTAGTTTCGTATCGCCCCCATTGAGAATGCGAACGTATTCAACAACTTTTCCGTCCGTCACCTTCCGGTAAGGAGCTTCGATGAAGCCAAACTCATTGATGCGCGCAAAGCAAGAGAGACTCGAGATCAACCCAATGTTCGGTCCTTCAGGCGTCTCGATAGGACAAATGCGGCCGTAGTGAGTCGGGTGAACGTCGCGAACCTCAAACCCCGCGCGTTCGCGCGACAGTCCGCCTGGTCCTAATGCTGACAGGCGGCGCTTGTGCGTGATTTCAGAGAGCGGGTTGGTCTGATCCATGAACTGCGAGAGTTGGCTGGAACCGAAAAACTCGCGCACCGCCGCGGTCACGGGCTTGGCGTTAATAAGATCCCGCGGCATCGTGGTCTGCATTTCCTGATGGATCGACATCTTCTCCTTGATCGCACGTTCCATGCGCTCAAGGCCGATGCGGAACTGGTTCTCCAGGAGCTCGCCCACCGCACGCACGCGCCGATTGCCCAGGTGATCGATGTCATCCGCCTGATACTCGGATGGATTCTTGCGCATCTTCAGCACGTAAGCGACCACTTCGTAAAAATCTTTAGCGGAGAGCAGCGGATCGTTTATGCGATCTCGCTCCGGTTTACCCATCTTGATGTTGAACTTCAGCCGACCCACGCGCGAGAAGTCAAACTTGCGCGGATCGAAGAACATCGCTTCGAGCAGTTTATAAGCGGTTTGCACGGTCGGTGGATCGCCGGGGCGCATCTTGCGGTAAATTTCCAGCAACGCATCGACCGGCTTTGTGATTACATCTTTTTTCAGAGTCTGCGACAGAATCGCACCAATATCGTCGCGCTCGGGGAAGAAGACAGAGAAACTATCGATGCCGCCTTCGACAATCTCCTGCAACTTGGCCGGCGTGATTTCATTGTTGGCTTCGAGGATTACTTCGCCGCTGTCTTTGTTTACGACGTCGGAAAGCGCATACGCGCCCTCAAACTGCGAAGTCTCCATCTCGACCTCGCCAATGTTGGCCTTGCGCAAAGCCTCGAGCGCCGTCGACGTCACCTTCTTGCCGGCACGAACGATGGGGTCGGGACCTCGTCCCTTAATATCAAAATCCACCTTCATGCCCACCAGGCTGGTGGAACCCTCGTCGGGTACCTGGATCATCAGCCGCCCGTCTTCCACGCGAATTTCGTCAGTGACATAAAGTGCCCGCAACATGTCTTCGTCGGCAAACGAAGCATTTTTCACCCTCTCTTCGAGGGCGGCATCACTCTTAACGAGCTTGCCGTCGATCTCCTTGCCAAACCAGAGACCGAGCGCGCGCAGGAAAATCGACGCCAAAAACTTGCGCTTGCCGACACGAACGTAAAGCAGGTTTTTCTGATCGTATTCAAACTCAACCCAAGAACCGCGGTAGGGAATGATCTTGGCAATATAGATCGCACCGCGTTTGAAGAAGACACCCGGAGAACGATGAAGCTGGGAAACTATGACGCGCTCAGTGCCATTGATGATGAAGGTGCCGTTATCAGTCATCAGTGGGATTTCGCCGAAGAAAACTTCTTCTTCCTTGATGTCGCGAATGGAGAGCGCTTCGGTTTCCGGATCTTTGTCGTAAACAGTAAGGCGAATCTTCACCTTGAGCGGCACGCTATAGCTCATGCCGCGTTCCTGACACTCCTGTTGATCGTGCTTGTGCTTTAGCCCTACCGGCTCGCCGCAGTTTTCGCAGAGTTGAGGACGAACTGAGTTGAAAGTGCCACACTTGTGGCAGAGCGTTTCGCCTGCCGCCAATGGATTCACCTTGATGGTCGAGCCGCAGTGTTTGCAGTTGGCCCTGAGGTAGTTCAGACCTTCCAGCCGGCCGCATTTACACTGCCAGTTACCGATCTGATATTCGACAAAATCAAGCGTTGCCGTGCCGCGAAAATCGGAGATCGGGAAAACTGACTCGAAGACAGCTTGTAATCCTGTGTTCTCGCGTTCCTCGGGCAGGAAATCCATCTGCAGAAAACGGTTGTACGACTCGCGCTGAATCTCGATTAAGTTCGGGATGCGCACCGCTGTGGATATTTTGGAAAAGTCGACGCGCTCCGGCGCCTGGCTCGTCCGTTTTCCCAATCCTGTATTTACGGTTTGAAGCAGATTTCCTTGCATGAGAGGTTCCTTACGAGATTTTCGATTTGCGATTTGCCGATTGCGGATTTGATACTGACGCATTGCGCCAATCCAAAATCCGCAATCAAAAATCTAAAATTGTTCCAGAGACGCCAAGACGCGGTCAGAGCGCAGAATGCCCCGACCGCTTAATTACAAAAAAAGCGGCTGATTTCTCGTCGAATTTTTTCGGAATAACGCCAGCGCCTCAATACTCTCTTAACTTAACGACCAAGCCCATGAGTGTCAAGTCACCACGACAACAGCCGGGAGTCATTAGTCTCGAGTTCCGAGTCGAGCGCCCGCCCACGGACTCTAGACTTCAGACTCACGACTTCCCGACTACAATTTATTTGACTTCAACGGTTGCGCCCGCATCGGCAAGTTTCTGCCGGACGGTCTCGGCCTCTTCTTTCGAGACGCCTTCCTTCACGGGCTTCGGAGCCGCTTCCACGAGGTCCTTGGCTTCTTTTAAGCCAAGCGCCGTCACTTCGCGTACAACCTTAATGACGTTTATCTTGTTACCACCAACAGCCTGCAAGATCACATCGAATTCGGTCTTCTCCTCAGCCGGCGCCGCGGCTTCCCCGCCGCCGCCGCCAGCCGCCGGAGCGGCCACTGCCGCTGCAGCCGCGGAAACACCGAAAGTTTCCTCGATGAGCTTTACCAGTTCAGAAGTCTCCAGAAGGCTTTTCTCCTTCAGAGCTTCAACGATTTCTTGATTCGAAAGTGCCATGATTACCTCATCCTCCTCAAAGGGTTCCTTTGTTGCTGTCTGTTTTCATGATTCGCAGCAGGAGAACCCACGGGACTCTTTTCGAGTTACTGCATCGCAACTGGAAAAGTGTCCGAAGCGCCAGGCGCGATCTGACTAATCGCTGCGCTCGTTTTCCGCGTCCGGCCCACTGACTCCATTGCGGAACCCGGATTTCGTTGCGGGTTTCCGCATTCCGCATTCCGCAATACTAAATTCTTAAGCGGCTTCCCCGCCTTTCTGATCACCAATCTGTTTGACTACGATCGCCAGGTTGCGAGGCACCGCCGATAGCACCGTTGCCAGCCGCTGCGCCTGAGCGTTAAGCAAGAACAGAATCTTTGAAATCAATTCTTCCTTCGAAGGCAAACTGGCGATAGCTTCAACGTCGCGCAGCGCAACGACCTTTCCTTCAACGATGCCCACCTTAAACTTGAAAATATCCGGATTCGCCTTCGTAAACTTCGCAATCGCTTTTGAGAGATTCACGGGATCTTCATTACTCAGCGCGACCGCTGTTACACCCTTAAACTGATCCGCGGCCTGTGCCAACGCGGTGCCCTCAGCGGCTTTGCGAGCGAGAGTATTTTTCACCACCTCATAGCTGACACCCGCTTCACGCAACTGATTGCGGAGCTCCTGATCCTTGGGAACAGTCATTCCCTGAAATCCGACCAGCATCGCCGCCTTCGCGTTCTTAAATTGCTCTGTGAGAGCTTCCAAATCCTTTTGTTTCTGTGCCTTGGTTTTCATCGTCCAGCTCCTCACCCTATTTGACGTAAGCCCCTTCATCAAGCAACACGCCAGGACTCATCGTGGCCGCCAAATTAACCTTTTTGACGTATTTACCCTTTGCGGTCGATGGTTTCGCTTTCACCACAGCCTCGAGCAACATGCGAGCGTTGTCGCGAAGTTTGTCAGCCTCAAAAGAAACTTTTCCGACCGGCACGTGGATTACACCCGTTTTATCGACGCGATATTCAACCTTGCCGGCCTTTGTTTCCTTGACTGCTGTTTTTACGTCGAAGGTCACAGTGCCTGTTTTTGGGTTAGGCATCAAGCCGCGCGGGCCGAGCACCTTTCCCAGGGCTCCGACAAGGCGCATCATGTCGGGAGTGGCAATGACGGCATCGAAATCGAGCCAATTCTCACTCTTTATTTTGTTGACCATGTCTTCGCCGCCGACAAAATCTGCGCCCGCCTCTTCGGCTTCCTTGATTTTATCGCCCTGGGCTATCACCAGGACGGTCTTGGATTTGCCCAGACCGTGGGGAAGAACAATCGTACCGCGCACGAGCTGATCAGCTTTCCGCGGATCAACTCCCAGCCAGACTGTCAGTTCAACCGTTTCATCAAACTTTGCGAAAGCGATTTCTTTAACCTTGGACACCGCCTCTTCAAGGTTGTACTTGCGTCCGGTTTCAATTTTCTCAGCCGCCGCATTGTATTTCTTTCCGTGTTTCTTCATTTCTCACCTCTGAGGTTCATGCGAGCCCTGGTCTCAAATCTGAGATCTCGAATTTCAGATTCGTAACGACTCTCCCTCTGCCAAGAAATAAGAAAGAGGAGGCGTCTTCAGCCCTCATCCTTCATACTTCATCCTTCATCCTTCAATCGTGAGGCCCATCTGCCGGGCTGTTCCCGAGATCGTTTTTATCGCAGCCTCTAAACTCGTCGTGTTTAGATCCTGAATCTTGGTCCTCGCAATCTCTTCGATCTTGGCTTTCGAGATTGTTCCTACCTTTTCGCGGTTAGGTTTGCCTGAACCCTTCGAGATTCCGGCCGCCTTTTTGAGCAAGTCAGCCGCCGGCGGGGTCTTTGTCTCGAAAGTGAACGAGCGATCTGCAAAGACCGTAATGACTACCGGGATCTTTAGATCCGGATCCATTTGCGCGGTCTTCGCATTGAACGCCTTGCAGAATTCCATAATATTGACGCCGTGCTGGCCGAGCGCCGGACCAATAGGCGGCGCCGGGTTAGCTTTGCCCGCGGGAACCTGCAGTTTGATGTAGCCTGTTATTTTCTTTGCCATAACTCGTAAATGGTAAATGGTGAATCGTAAATGGTAGAAGCGACTGTGCGTCTATTCACCATTAACCATTGACCATTTACCGCCTTTCACTCTTCTTCCGCAAACGTCACTTTCTCGACGTCCAGAAAATTCAGCTCCACGGGAGTCGATCTTCCGAAGATCGTAACGGTGACCTTTAGCGTCGACTTATCTTCGTTTACCTCTTCAACCTTGCCGGTAAAACTCTGAAATGGTCCCGACTTGATTCGAACCGTTTCGCCCGACGAATATGAGAACTTCGGCTTTGGCTTCTCGGCCGCCTCAGTCACATTATGAACGATCTGATCCACTTCCTGTGGGGTCAGCGGCGTTGGGTTGTGACCTCCAACAAAGCCAGTCACTTTGGGAGTAGACTTAATCATGTGAAAAACGTTATCGGGAATATGGCCGCGTTCATCACATTCGATCTGTACCAGCACGTAACCAGGATAAAACATGCGCGACGACTCGATGCGCTTGTTTCCACGCATCTCCACGACGGTTTCCGTCGGCACCAGGACTTCGGTGATCTCGTTTTGCAGATCAGTATCGCGCACGCGCGCCTTCAGACTGTCGCGAACCTTTTTCTCGTGCCCTGAATAGGTATGGAGTATGAACCACTGCTGCATTAAAAGTGCTTCCTTGCTGCTCAGGCTCCCGTCATCCAATTGAGTAGATGGTTGAGTTGAACCAATAGAAATGCCCATAAACGATCGACCAGAAACAAGTAAACTGAGAAAAAGATAACGGCGATCAGGGTAATGATTGTCGTGTTCTTGACTTCTTTTACCGACGGCCACGATACGCGCTTCATTTCGGCACGCACGTCGCGCAAAAACTGCAACAGGCGGCCGATGGGGCCTACTCTGGGTCCGCTCAGCGCGCGCTCGCGGCGCGCCCCTTTTCCCTCCACCCCTTCGCCAAAACGACCAGCGCGCGGCGGCGGAAGAGGCGCGTCTGGGTTTTCTATGTCATCCATGATAGTGCAGACTTCGATAATAACCCGTTTCTCAATAATTCGCTGGCAGGGGTACCAGGATTCGAACCCGGACTTTCGGTTTTGGAGACCGACGTGCTAACCGTTGACACTATACCCCTCCATAAAAGGATGAAGGCGGAAGGACGAAGGATGAAAACCAATAGCCCGTCGGTCCCGAAGGACGAAACAGTTTCTTTCATCCTTCCGCCTTCATCCTTCATCCTTCACTTGGTCTCTTTATGATCAGTGTGTTTGCGGCAACGGCGACAGAACTTGCTAAACTCAAGCCGATCAGGCGTGGTCTTTTTATTCTTGGTCGTTACGTAATTGCGGCTCTTGCATGCGCTACACTGAAGAACAATATTATCGCGTGGCATAACTCAATCCTGATCTTTGTACTTTGTGCTTGTTGGCTTTTGGTCTTTGGTTCTTGGTCTTCGGTCTTCGGTCTTCGGTCTTTGGTCTTTGGTCTTTGGTCTTTGGTCTTTGGTTTTTGTCTTGCTTTTTTTGAGATCTCAAATTTCAGATCTCAAATCTCAGAACCAAATGCCTAAGACCCAAAAGCCTAAGACCCAAGACCTAACTTCTATTCCACCACTTCCGAGACGGTGCCGGCGCCGACCGTGCGGCCGCCTTCGCGTATCGCGAAGCGCAATCCCTTCTCCATTGCTATGGGCGCGATCAGCTCGATCTCCATCGCCACATTGTCTCCAGGCAT
>DASXQM010000034.1:0-6842 GCA_036507195.1 Pyrinomonadaceae bacterium
TTAAGAGGCTCTAATGATGACCATTTCCCATGACGACGGCACACCCGCCGCGACGGGTGTCAGCCCAGTGACAATCAGTCGTGACCCGGCAATTCCCCTTAGTTATAACGAGCATCTGCTGCGATGGGTCGAAAAAATGGCTCTGCTCACGCAGCCCGCCAGGATCCACTGGGTGGACGGCTCTGAGGAAGAGAACGAGGCTCTCTGCGCGGAGATGGTAGCCGGCGGCACCTTTATTAAACTCAACGAAGCACTTTGGCCGGGTTGCTATTACGCGAGGTCAGATGCGAGCGATGTCGCCCGCGTCGAGGACCGCACGTTTATCTGTTCCCTTTCAAAGGACGGCGCCGGTCCCACTAACAATTGGGAAGAGCCATTCCAGATGCGAAGGAAACTCAAAGAACTTTTTCAGGGAGCAATGCGGGGTCGCACAATGTATGTGCTGCCGTTCATCATGGGACCAATTGGCTCACCGATGTCGCAGATTGGCGTGCAGCTCACAGATTCGCCTTACGTGGTAGTCAATATGCGCATCATGGCGCGGATCGGCCTGCCGGGTTTTGCAGAGATCGATAAGGACGTGAAGCGTGTCGTGCCGTGCATGCACTCAGTCGGCGTTCCGCTTGCGCCTGGTCAGCAAGATGTGCCCTGGCCATGTAATAAAGAGAAGTACATTGTGCATTTTCCGGAAACACGCGAGATATGGTCCTACGGTTCCGGCTATGGCGGCAATGCTTTGCTGGGTAAGAAATGCTTCGCCCTCCGTATCGCATCCAACATTGCCCGTGACGAAGGCTGGATGGCTGAGCACATGCTGATCGTTGGCGTTGAGAGCCCGCAAGGTGAAAAGACCTATGTGACCGCGGCTTTCCCCAGTGCCTGCGGGAAGACAAACTTCGCCATGCTGATTCCGCCCAAAGGATTCGAGGGCTGGAAGGTTTGGACAGTCGGAGACGACATCGCCTGGATCAAGCCTGACGCGAACGGCCATCTGCGCGCCATCAATCCCGAGGCCGGTTTCTTTGGTGTCGCACCCGGCACTTCACAGAAGACTAACCCTAACGCAATGGCGGCGCTCTCAAAGAACAGCATCTTCACCAATGTCGCGCTGACGCCTGAAGGCGGGGTTTGGTGGGAGGGCATGACTGACGAGCCTCCGGCCGAGTGTCTTGACTGGCAGGGAAGCACCTGGACACCGCAAATCGCGAAAGAGACAGGCGCCAAAGCGGCACACCCCAACGCGCGGTTCACTGCGCCCGCCTCGCAGTGTCCGACCATCGATCCGGCGTGGGAAGATCCAAACGGCGTGCCAATTAGCGCGATCATCTTTGGCGGCCGCCGCGCGACCACCATGCCACTCGTCTATCAGGCGTTTAACTGGAGCTCGGGTGTCTACGCCGGCGCCACCATGGGTTCGGAGATGACCGCCGCCGCCGCGGGAACTATCGGGAAAGTGCGTCGCGATCCGATGGCCATGCTGCCTTTCTGTGGCTATCACATGGGCGACTATTTTCGCCACTGGATCCAGATGCAGCGTTCCCTCAGCGAAACCCCGCGCATCTTCCATGTGAATTGGTTTCGAAAAGACGACCAGGGTGAGTTTATGTGGCCCGGCTTTAGTGAAAACATGCGGGTGCTGAAATGGATTGTCGACCGGTCACTGGGCCGCGCCCTTGGCAAAGAAACGCCGATTGGCTGGATGCCCCACTACGAGGACATTGAATGGCAGGGCCTCGACTTCCCTAAGAACAAGTTTGACGAATTGCAGGCATTCGACCGCGCTGCCTGGCGCAACGAAGTGCTCGGACACGAAGAGCTGTTTCTCGATTTACACGATCGCCTGCCGCCGGAAACGATCTATGAGCGTGAACTGCTGATCTGCCGGCTGTAGACGATTGGCCCGGCCGTGCAACCTAGCGCAGGGTGACCGTTTAGAATTGGCACTTGTGCCACCGCTTCACCGCTTAGAATTGGCACTTGTGCCACCACCGCGGCGGACAAGTCCGCTATCTAAACGGGGTAGCTGCGGGGGACAAGTCCGCTATCTAAACGGGTAGCCGGGGCGCACAAGGTCGGTATCCAAACTGGATAGCTCAGTACTAATCAGACAATCCGCACGAAAAAGAGGAACCAGTCGACTGGTTCCTCTTTTACGCGATTAGCAGAATTGATCTGTTTTCTTAAGCGCTCGCCAGGCTGACGTGCTTCTCAATCATGCGCGAGATCGAGTCTTTGCTGGTCGCGCCCACGACGCGTTCCACTTCTTTTCCGGCGCTGAAGAGAATCAAAGTCGGAATTCCCTTTATGCCATAGCGTTGGGCTACCGAAGTGTTGTCGTCCACATTCACTTTCACCACGCCGGCGCTGTTGCCAAACTGTTCGGCGATAGCGTCAATTGTAGGCGCCAGCATACGGCAGGGCGCACACCACTCTGCCCAGAAATCCACCAGCACCGGTTTGCTTGATTGCAGCACTTCCTTCTCAAAGGAACTGTCTGTCACACTCAAAATTTTCTCACTCATCTATCATTCTCCTCGTCCTTGATTCTTTGTAGGACAGGCTTTCCAGCCTGTCATCGCCCGAAACAGGACAGACTGGAAAGTCTGTCCTACTTACTTACTGCCGCTGGCCCTCGATGAAGCTCTTGAGCACGCGTGCTCGCGAGGGGTGGCGCAGTTTCCGAAGCGCCTTTGCTTCTATTTGGCGAATGCGTTCGCGCGTAACATTAAAGTCCTGGCCAACCTCCTCGAGGGTGCGCTCATGCCCTTCCCTGTCCAGCCCGAAGCGCATGCGAATCACACGCTCTTCGCGCGGACTCAAGGTTTGCAACACGTCGCCGGTGATCTCGCGCAGGTTCGAAGTTATGACTCGCTCGGCCGGACTCGTGCTGGATTTGTCTTCGATTAGATCCCCGAGTTGCGAATCTCCGCTTTCGCCAATGGGCGTCTCCAGCGAAACAGGCTGCTGCACGAGCTTACGTGCCTTGCTCACCTTCTCGACCGACATACCCATTTTCTTGGCTATCTCTTCAGTCGTCGGCTCACGCCCAAGCTCACGAACCAGTTCGCGCGAGGTGTTCCGTAGTTTATTGATCACCTCAATCATGTGAACAGGAATGCGGATCGTGCGCGCCTGATCCGCAATGGCGCGGGTGATAGCCTGGCGGATCCACCACGTCGCATAAGTGGAGAATTTGTAGCCGCGCCGCCACTCAAACTTGTCCACACCCTTCATAAGCCCGAGGTTGCCCTCTTGTATGAGGTCAAGAAACTGCAAGCCGCGGTTCTGATACTTCTTCGCAATGGAAACTACCAGGCGCAAGTTAGCTTCCGTCAACTCGTGCTTGGCCTGTGCGGCCTGGGCTTCTCCGGTCACGATCATCTGATGAGAGCGCTTGATTTCGAGTGGCGAAACGTGATGCTCAGCTTCAATTTCTTTCAGCCGCCGTTTGGCCGCCGAAACCTGCCGTTTCAATTCCTTCGCTTCTTCAGCTTTGATGCGTTTCTTGCCAAGCTTCGCCGTGTTGCCTTCAATCTCACGCTCCAGCGTGCGCGTCTCTCTATGAAGCATGGCAATAGCGCCAATCAAACGCTGCCGAATCGCCTCTTTAAGATGTAGCCCGCCGATTTCCCCGACAATCTCAAGGCGCGTGCGCGCGACCTTGCGCCGAAGTCTGGTTAACTTTTTCGATCCTTTTCCCCGTCTGAGCTTTTGCTCGGCGTTGAGTTGCGCCAGCTCTTTAAGTCCTCGTTTGTAGAGTTTGCGAATATTTCCAATACCCTCGATGGTCCACTGCAGATACTCTTCCGTCTTGTCCTCATGCTCTTCGGTTTCCATCTGATCGGAAAAAATAACTACGTCGCGAATACCGATCGTGCCGGCTTCGAGCTCAGTTCCGATCTTCAATAATTCCGCCACCGCCATCGGCGAACGAGTGATTCCTTTTTGCGCGCGCTTTTGACCCCACTCGATCCTCTTGGCAATGGAAACTTCCTGCTCCCGCTTCAGTAGCGGCACCACTCCCATTTCGCGCATGTAAACTCTGACCGGATCCGAAGTTTTATCCAACTCACCCGCAGAGAGATCGAGTTCCATCTCTTCAGGCACCGAATCATCATCTTCAGCCTGCGCTGCTGAAGAAGAAACCTCCCCGATCACCGGCTCGTCTGTCTCCGTTCCGGAGATGCCGGCGGTCGCGAGTTTCTCCAACACTTCATCGATATCTTCTATCGAGACTGCATCCTCCAGAAGCTCCTCATGAGCTCCCGAAAAATTCGGCTTAACCGAATCCATTGCCTCAACCCCATCCTGATCTTTCTGAAGCCTACTCAAGTGAAGACCGTCCTTTCATGCGAGATTGCTTTTGCAGTAGGGAGTCATCTCGCAACGCAACCCCCTACTAAACTTCCAATTCCCGACCGTGCCGCGCGGTAGTAATACGAATACCTGCCTCTAGTAGTTTCTCGCCGACAACACTTGCTCTTTGGCGGCGGGCTTCCTTTTACTCACTGCTGTACTAACGCACGGCTTCAAGCGCGAGACAACATCCTTTATGGTGATGTTTGCCAACACACGCTCGACTGCCGAATCGACCTCGTCCAGCACCTGGTTAAGCACAGTTCCGATGTTCACCCCTACCGGGCAATGACGATTTGGCGGGTGGCGATGCAACGAAAAAACGCCCCGGCTCTCAACGGCCTGGTAGATGTCCAACAGCGTAATTTGCTCGGGCTGGCGGGCCAGTTTCGAGCCGCCCATCGCCCCCGTCTGCGAAACTACGAGCTTCGACTCGGCCAGCTCACACAGCATTCGCCGAATGACAACTGGATTTGTATTAACGCTCTCGGCTACATGCTCAGATTTGAGCGGCTCATCATCTGCCCACGCCATTAGCGTGAGGACGTGAACTGCCACTGCAAACCGACTACTGGTCGACATAAGAACTCAAGAACTCAAAAACCGTTATTTGTCTGTAACCAATATAGTTACAGTTGCTCAGTTTGTCAAGGCCATTTTCAGTTGCGGCCACGGGCTGCGGGGCGACCCAGCAGCGAGCTAAGTTGCCGTACTGCTTCAATTGTCAGTTCTTCAAGTCCCTCGGAGACTCAGGCATCGAAAAACAGCTTGACCCGCCGCCGCGATAGGTTGACCCAAATTCGCACAACTCTTTAGATGCATTAAAACTAGCAGCGGATGGTTCTAATGCATGCTGTCCCGATTAACGTTTACCAGTAACCAGCTAAAGCCAGGCAATAGGGCCGTTTTCGGGCACAATGGCGTCTCCGTCGCCTTCTCTCGGATGGCATGCTCATTGCTCCTACTCCAAGTGTTCCAAAAGATCTAGACACTTCAGGTTTCTAACAAAAGGAGAGACAGCTTATGTTGTGGACAATTCTTGTAATCTTGCTCGTGCTGTGGCTACTGGGATTCATTGGTCACGTCGGCGGTGGACTGATTCACCTGCTACTCGTGATTGCGCTGATCATATTCATCATCAATATCGTGTCAGGTCGCAGAACGGTCTAGCGGCTTTCTGAACGAAGATGAATTAACGCCGATCTTTTCGAGGCTCAAGTACAGGGGGCTCAAGGGGGAGTTCAGGGTTGGTAATCGAACAAGATAGAAATCTCGGCGTAGTTTACTCGCCAGTTCCTCGATAAGACTTGGCGGCGCGTCAGAGCAATGTCCACGGCAGCCAACGCTTCCTCAGAAATTGGGGAAGCGTTGCTTCATAAAAGGACGCCGATTTCCAGGCTAACGGGTTAAGTGTACACCAGCTAGAAAGCCACCAAAAAATTACAAACAGGGCTAAAGTCTCCCGGATGAACGAAATCAAAAACTCTTTCCGGGAGACGTTTTCTGCTTCTCTTCCTGATTAGCGCAGGCGTCTTGTCGCAGATTTTCGGTGGTGTCTTAGTTTGTCTTCTTCTCTGTGCAGAGAGAAATTCAATTTAAGACCCTACCAAATTTTCCTCTACCGCTCTACAGGTATCACTGTTAGAATTCAAGCAAAACCAGCACCTGAAGGGACAACACATGCCAGAACAAAGGGGTAAACAGGCAACGGCCGATGTAAAGTCGGAGTGGACGCGTGCTTACCAAATCTACCTGCGAGCTCCAGGCGATCGCTACGATAAGAAGAAAGATCGGACTGCGCGTATCGACTCCGTAGCCCAGGAGTTAAAGCTCACGCGCAAACAGGCAAAGCGCCGCGTGCGAAACTACGAGGCCTGGCAGCGAAACATCAAAAAAGGGTTAGTCGAGCCTTAGATAGGGTCAATTAACAACACCAGACCTGTCCCTCCAGACCACCATTGGAACTAACTCAGTTTGCGGCGATCGGCCTCACGACGCAGGATCCTCGCGTTAGTGGTTCCTTACGCATCACTCATACAGAACCGTGAGCGGTAGCGATCGGATGCTACGCTCAACCTCACCGCTTTAGTCAAGGTCAAGGTTCGCCTTGGTCATACAAACATAGCCGACGGCGTTGATTAAGTCCTGTTCAGCCGTAACTTCTTCGAGCGAGTCGGCCGGTTGAGTGGGGCATCCGGTCGCTACCGCTCACGGTTCTGTAGTTGAGCGGCGCGGCTAAAGTTGAGTGTGACATCCGGTCGCTACGCTCACGGTTCTGTAGTTGAGCGGCGCGGCTAAAGTTGAGTGTGGCATCGGTCACTACCGTGCCTGTTTTTTCACAGGCTGAAGCCGTTTGGTTCGTCTCGATGAATTGAAATCGATTCCAACATTTATCAGAGTTAAGTAGATCAAATCCAACCAGATACGAACATTGAATTGGTCAACGTTGGGACAGTAGTGATGGCAAATGAGAAATGGAAAATCTT